>JBEPWT010000013.1:0-38576 GCA_041642275.1 Desulfopila sp.
CGTCAAAAAATCGATGAGCTCCTTGAACTGGTTGGCCTGAGCAGCGAACACGGCTTTGCCTATCCTCATGAACTCTCCGGCGGCCAGAAACAGCGAGCCGACATAGCCCGGGCTTTGTCGCTGTCCCCTCAATTCATTATACTCGATGAACCGACAGCGGCACTGGATGTTTCCGTTCAAGCCCAGATCATAAAATTGCTGGAAGGGTTGCGAGAGAGGCTCAACCTGACCTTTCTCTTTATTTCCCATGACCTGTCTCTGGTGAGCTATTTTTGTGACCGGGTCATCATCATGTATCTTGGCAGTATTGTCGAAAACGTTTCCGCTGATTTAATAGGTAAAAGGGCATGTCATCCCTACACACGTGCGCTTATTGCCAGCATCTTCAAAACCGACCCGGAGAAAAATACCGCCACCGCCGCCCTGGAAGGTGAAGTTCCCAGTCCATTCAACCTGCCGCCGGGCTGTGTGTTCGCCTCGCGGTGCAACTATGTGCAGCCTCTGTGCCGAGAGCAGACACCTCCTCTGGAAGAAACGCCGGCTGGCGGTCAGGTTGCCTGCCATTTCCCGCTGTATGATGAATAAACTCTTTTGCGCTATAACAGTACGACATATCTAAGGAGCTTCCAGTCCACCCTGGAAAAAACGAGTGCGCCATTCGCCGATCGTGGTCTTATCGATCACACATCGCAACTAATGGATACGAAATGTTTGATCTGATACTACAAAATGGAACCGTCATTGATGGCAGCGGCTCTCCTTCCTTTATCTCCGATATCGGCGTGAAGAAGGGAAAGATTGCGGCAATCGAGCCAAACCTCTCAGGGACCAGTGCACGAATTGTAGATGCTGCCGGCAAGGTTGTCTGCCCCGGCTTTATCGATATCCACTCCCACACCGATGCGACCATTCTCCTCAACCCAAAGGCCGAGAGCAAAATCAGGCAAGGGGTTACCACCGAGATAGTGGGGAATTGCGGAATGAGCGCTGCTCCTCTATCACGTACCTTTATGTCGCAGATTCGAGATCATCTGACCATCAATGGTGATTTTGCAAACCCTAATGATATTGGTAAATTATGGTCCACCTTTGGCGAATATAGCGACTATCTCAAAAGTATTCCGCTGGGAGTCAACCTGATGCCCCTCGTTGGCCACGGGACCTTGCGTACCGCCGTGATGGGCCTCGATACCGGTCCGCCGACCCCCTATCAGATGAGGACGATGGAAGATCTGCTCGAAGAAAGCCTGCTGGCTGGCGCCTGCGGCATGTCTACAGGCCTGGAGTATCTCCCTGATGGACACGCAAGCACTCGGGAATTGATCAGCCTCGGTGCTGTACTTGCCCGCCATGACAAACTCTATAGCTCCCATATACGTGGTGAATCCCAGACCCTGTTTGCCTCTCTCGAGGAGGCAATACAGACGGCGGAGGCCTCTGGATGCCAGCTGGAAATCTCCCATTTAAAACTGGGAGGGGTGTTTAACTGGGGCAAGACGGAAGAACTCTTTTCCCTTTTGGAAAATGCCCTTGCCCGCGGAGTACGCCTCTCCTGGGATCAATACCCCTATGTGGCCTGGGGTACGGGTCTGGCAGATTATATTCCAGGATGGGTGCGACAGGAGGGCCACCAAAAAATTACCGAATACCTGAGTGATACGGCCAGCCGCAAAAAGATCCGCCGGGAAATCGAAGATGAAATTCACAAAGGCAGTCATGCCTATAATACCGCCCCCTGGGAAAACGTTCAAATTGCCGGGGTTGGATCTGCTGCTTTCAAGTTCGTTGAAGGAAAAAGCGTTGCGGCAATCGCCGATAGCTTAAATATTGATCCCTTTGATCTGGTTTTTGATCTGTTGATTGCTGAAAAGGGATCGGTCAGCACCCTGGTTTTCTGCATGGATGAAGAGGATGTCAGAACCATCATGAGACATCCAAAAACAATTATTGCCAGTGATGGCCGGGCAGTGGCGGACTATGGCGCACTGCATGCAGGCAGTCCCCATCCCCGCTACTATGGTGCGTTTCCACGCATATTAGGCAAATATGTTCGGGATGAACAGCTGATATCTCTTGAAACGGCGATTGCCAAAATGACCTCGATGCCCGCCGCAATAATGGGCTTAAAAGACCGGGGGCTGCTTGCGCCGAAAATGATTGCAGACCTGACGGTGTTTGATGCACATACGGTCTCTGACAGGGCAACCTTTGAAAAACCTCATCAGTATGCCCAGGGCATTGAATATGTGGTAATCGCCGGAGAGATTATTGTCGACCAGGGAAACCACTCGAATCGACTGGCGGGAAAAATACTCCCATGAAAAAAAATCCCTGTCTCGAGATCAATCTGGAAAAACTGCGACATAATGCCACCGCCATCCACACCCTCTGTGACGCTGTCGGAATCGAAGTCGTAGGTATTACCAAAGGCTTTACCGCTATTCCTGAAATCGCCCGGACAATGATTGAATCAGGCATTACGGCCCTGGGCGACTCGAGGCTGGAAAACATTGAGTCGTTAACGGCCGCCGGGATTGAGGCGGAGATGATACTTATCAGAATTCCCATGCTGCATGAGGTTGATCGGGTTGTCAGCTTAACTCGCTGCAGCTTGAATTCGGAAATATCGGTAATTCAAGCACTCTCCGCCGCTGCTGTGCGACAGGGAAAAATTCATGATATTTTGTTGATGGTCGATCTTGGAGATTTGCGGGAAGGTGTTTTACCCGAGGAAGTGGAAAATACGGTACGGCAGATTCTTCCTTTGACGGGTATCCATCTGAGAGGTTTTGGGGGAAATTTTAATTGTCTCAGCGGAGTCAAGCCTACCACGGAAAATCTGCTGGAGCTGGTCCGACTGGCTGAAAAGATAAGCCAAGAACTCGGTATAACTGTGGATACCCTTTCGGGTGGTTCCACCAGCTCGTTGGAACTGGTGATCAGGGGAGCGGTTCCCGAAGGGATTAACCAGTTACGGATAGGCGAGGGCATCCTTCTCGGCCATTCAGACATTTTTACCGATTTGGAAGACACCTTTCAGGACTCGTTTATACTTTCCGCGGAAATCATCGAGCTCAAACAGAAGGAATCTACACCGAAGGGTATAATCGGCCTCGACTCATTTGGGCAAATCCCCAACCAGAAGGTGGGTGGCATACGAAAACGGGCAATTCTGGCGATTGGCAAACAGGATGTTTATCCCGACCACATATCTCCGGTGGATGACAAGATTTGCGTACTGGCGGCAAGCAGTGATCATCTCATTGTTGACGTCACGGATTCTTCCGTCGAATACCAAGTCGGCGGGGAAATACGTTTCAGACTTTCCTATGCCGGGATTCTCTCAACCACCACCTCTAAATTCGTAACCATCGACTTCTCACGGGAAATTGACGACTGCAATTACCGCCAAACTGGACACTAAATCCGAAACAACCGGACGGATTCCGAGGGCCGCCGGCAAAGAGGGGATACGTATTCGAATTCGCCGAAGCTGCTGGCCTAACGAGGTGGATCTCGGGCCGGTTTTACGAAAAATATAAAGTGGAAAACGAAGAGCTTATCCTGGTCGTCCTCCTCTTTTTTGCCAGAGTTCCTTGAATTGTTCAGTGGTCTTGGGCCCGTAGGTTTGAAAACTGGGATTGGGGGAGCGGCTGTAGTGCTTTTTCTTGTGACCCATTTCATCCACCTGCCGTTTTCTGGCGAAGACATCGAGATCGATGGAATGGATCCTTGCGGCACTGCCCCCGAGTTTGCGGCTGTATCGTCCGGCATATTCATGGGCCAGCCGGTTGGCGGCAATCTCTTCAACGCAGAGAGGAATTGGCGGGTGCTCTCCATTGGATGCGGAATCGATTTTGATAGGGAGCCTGTTGCCGGCAGGATCATGTTCTTTCATTTTTTTTCTCCAGATACGTTGAAAACTTCTCTCCGGATAATCAGACCACACCAGTAGAGCAGGATAGACCTTTTCCCAACCACCCGGTGCACATACCCTGGCAACTAATCCTGCAATCGGCACACCAGTGTTTCTTTTTTATTTGCGTATTATCCCTGAAACTCAGTTTAACCACCCACCAGAGAGACAGGTGCAACTTTTCACGGCTGCAGTGAGCTCCCAGGGACGTATTTAGGGCGTCCCGGCATAGAGCACTTTGTGTCCGAATGAGTTGCTGGACATCAGGGGCGTCGGTTTTTTGTGTTGCCGAAAAACAACATGCATGAGTGTATCCTTTTCTGTTGGTCTCAAACTTGCATGATCTCGGCAAAGGGAGGTTATCGCCGGTCGCCGGAAAGGCCGGGGCCGCCCGAAGAGCTCGGAACCTCCACTTCCCACCATGGAGAAGAGCATATGCCGGAACTGCCTGATGTCGAAATATTCCGCCGATATCTTCAATCAACGGTACTGCATAAGAAAATCAGAGCGGTGAGTGTCGTCGAGGCCGCCATGCTCGAGGGTATCGATAAACCGCAATTTTCCAAAAGCCTGCGGGGGCTCTCTTTCACGAAGACATGGAGACACGGAAAGTACTGCTTCCTCGGCCTGGATGATCAGAGCTTGCTGTTCCTTCACTTCGGCATGACCGGTTTCGTCAAGTACTACAAGAACGAAACCACGGCCCCGGAGCATATCAGGGTGGCCTTTGAATTTACCAATGACTACACCCTGGCCTACGACTGCCAGCGAAAATTCGGAGAAATCGGCATCACCACCGATATCAAGGATTTCATAGCTTCAGAAAATCTGGGCCCCGACGCCCTTGATGACAATTTCGGCGAAGATGACTTCATCCGGCGTCTGCAGGGACGGCGGGGGATGCTCAAACCGGCGCTTATGAACCAGCAGATTATCGCCGGTATCGGCAACATCTACTCCGACGAGATCCTTTTCCAGCTGCGGCTGCACCCCAAGATATCCCTGAAGGAGCTTGAGAAGACCACATTACAGCAGGTATATCGAAAAATGCGGGAAATCCTTATCAAGGCAATACAAGCAGACGCCGAGCCCGAAAAGATGCCCGCCTCCATGCTCACCACCCACCGCCACGGCGATGGCAGGTGCCCATCCTGCAAGGCAGACATAGAAAAAATAGAGGTCGCCGGCCGCAGGGCCTGCTACTGCCCCTCCTGCCAGAGCGGCGGAACAGAGGAACGCCATGACAGACAAAATTGTTGATGAAAGCGCCTATCGAAACCGCCACGCTCTTTTCGAAGACAGAACGGACGCAGGCGCATATCTTGCCGATATGCTCAGTCAATCCGGGGAGGACGACGACGAAGCCATCATTCTGGCCATACCGTCCGGCGGGGTACCGATCGGTCTCGAAATCAGGCGAAAACTCGACCTGCCCATGGATCTGCTGATTACCCGCAAAATGCAGATTCCGGGAAATACGGAAGCGGGCTTCGGCGCCATGACCATGGACGGGAAAGCGTTTTACAACCAGGAGCTGCTGGCGAGACTGCACCTGAGCCAGGACCAGATCAAGGAGGAGAAAAACAGGGTCCGGCGGGAACTGGACCGCCGAAACGCCAGTCTGCGAGACGGCAGACCGCTGCCGCTGATCAACGGCAAAAAAGCGATACTGGCAGACGATGGTATTGCTTCTGGATTTACCATGATGGCGGCCATCGATATGGTAAAGAGGCAGAATGCCTCGGCGATCATCATCGCCGTACCGACTGCTCCTTTAGCCTCGATTCACCGCATACTCGACAGTGTCGACAAAATCTACTGTCCCAATATACAGGACGGCGGTTCCTTCGCCGTGGCCGCCGCCTACAGAAGATGGTACGACCTCGAGCCCGAAGAAACGCTGCAACTGGTGCAATCCATTGGCCCGCACCGGGAGTGATCATCTGCAATACAAAAATGCTCGCCATTGCCGTTTCTCTAGAAAGACTCACTTTTGATAATCTGCGAAAATTCGGGTAATGTAGACAGGAATGCACCTCATCCGTGACCGCACCGGGGATCTGCCGGCAGCGTTTCGTTATTGGCGCCGGTGCCGGATAACCTGCTATTTCTGAAGGAAGTAAGAGACCATGGTTCACCCCGAGCACTCCACCGTCTATAGCTGCAGATTTCAGCGCTTGCACGATGACTGCCGCTTGCTTCTTGAGCAGAGCGGTCTAGGGAGAAGAGTTGCCGATAACGGACGGGTTCTGATTAAGCCGAACCTTGTCGAAATACTCGCCCCGCCGATAACAACCCCGGTTGAGATCGTTGAAAAACTGGTTGAATATCTGCTTGAATACATCCCCCCTGCCGCCGTCATCATCGGCGAGGGCTGCGGAGCCAGTGAATATGACACCTCTCGCGTCTTTGCCGAGTTGGGCTACACCCGCCTGGCGGAAAAATACCGCATCGAATTGATCGACCTCAACAGTGCAAAACTCCGGCGCCGATCTCTTTCCGGCTGCACAAGATGGCCGGAAATGTATCTGCCGGCCATCCTCGATGAGGTTTTTCTCCTCTCGGTTCCCCAGCTCAAGGCTCATTCGCTCGCCACGGTTACCCTGACCATGAAAAACATGATGGGGTGTGCGCCGCCGTCCCACTATCAGGCCGGAGGCGCCTGGAAAAAAGCAGCCTTTCATACCCGTATGCACGAAGCGATCTTCGAACTCAATCGCTACCGCACACCCGACTACACCCTGCTCGACGCCTCCGTCGGCATGGCTCAGGCCCACCTCTGGGGACCGCAGTGTTCGCCGCCGGTAGGCCGAATGGCGGCATCCTTCGACCCCGTGGCCATAGACAGCTACGGAGCGGGCCTGCTCAAACGCAGATGGCAGGACGTCGACCACATCGTCATGGCCGACGGCATCCTCGGTACAGCCACTGATTACGCCGTCGTCGACCTCGATTGAAATTTCACCTCGATACTCCTGCCCCGGCTTCATTACGGGATCACTTTCTTTGGCCCAACCACATATCTTGCAATTCCAATGTTTAAGACATAATCTATAAATAAGGAGAGAAACTACTGAGTTTTGCCTGTTGACACTACTACTCAATCGAAGGAGGGACTATGGAATCATCTACCTATCGAGACCTGATCGAAAGCAAAATCTCAGAATGGCAGAACAGCATCCAGCAACTGGAAGAACGGTCTCACAAAGCCGGTTCCGCCGATAAAGAGAAAATCGGCTCCATGGTCAACGAACTCAACGCCACCGTTAAAAAGGCAAGTCTGGATCTGCGGCAGCTGCAGGAGCAGGAAAACGACAAGAACACTCTCGAAATAAAAGAACAAATGCTCACCATTTTCGATTCCGTCGACAAGGATCTTCGCGGATACGAGGAAAAAACTCCCTACATGCTCTGAAGGCTCTGCCGAAAAACATCCGGGGACGGAAGACAAAAAGCCGCATCCATGGGATGCGGCTTTCTCGTGTAAATGCTATACCCTTGTCTACCTGCCGGCGCTGGGCACAGCGAATGGTCGTTGTGATTACCTATAATCCTCAGCTGTGAACCCGTTGTCCCAAAGACCACTATATCTTTCTTGGAAAGACTCAGGGGACCCGCACCGCCGGGATCAGGTGTTATTCTTCGATTCCCAGCAGATCGACCTCAAAAACCAGTACAGAATTGGGTTCGATAACGGGCGGGGCTCCCTTCTCGCCATAGGCCAGCTCCGGGGGAATCACCAGCCTGTACTTCGATCCCACATCCATAAGCTGCAGAGCCTCACTCCACCCGGGAATCACCTGATCGACACCGAAAATCGCCGGTTCACCGCGCTTGATGGAACTGTCGAACTCAGTACCGTCTATCAGTGTACCGACATAGTCCACCTTGACCTTGTCGGTGGCCTCCGGTTTCGGGCCTTCTCCCTCTTCGAGCAGCTGATACTGGAGACCGCTCTCCGTGGTGACAACGCCCTCTTTTTGTTTATTTTCAGCAAGATAGGCTTCTCCCATCTGCTTGTTCTCTTCCTTCATGGTCGCCATCTGTTCCTGCTGTTTGGCCTCCATTTTCTCTCCGAACTCCTTCTGCACTGCCGCTATCTCCTCGGCACCGAGCCTGGGATCCTTGCCTTCGAAAGCATCCTTCAACCCCTGCATGAGCGATTGGAAATCGATCTCCTCATCGATACCTTTAAAATAATTCCCCACATCAAGGCCCATACTGTAGCCTAACTTTTGCTCAAAGCTTTCCGGAGCGGCCGCGTCCTGCGACTTTTCTTCCGCCCAGATGGTTGCAGGTGCAATCAACATACATGCCACTATAATCCCTGCCAGTTTCTTCATGAAATACTCCTTTTAGTTGTTTGAATCACAAATATTTACACACGTGGTCAACACGGTAAACACAGAAACCGCTCATACAAGCCTGATCGTCGGCAAAAGGTCTCCGTCGGTCCGCCCTCCTCCGACCAATCTCCTTAAGCGACAAAAAGTCACAATTCCACTATAGTTATACCCCTGTTGCGCTTGCCGAGACCGCCGTGGTCGGTAAGCTGCGGCAACCGGCGCAGCAGTGCCCTGGTGGCACCGGCCTTTTTCGAAAAGTCCTCGCCGGGGATATATTCGCGAATGAGCCGCTTGGCCTGGTAAAAATCGAGAAGCTTCCGGCATTCAGCACGAATAGCGCCTCCTCTGCCACTGGCGCCATAACCGTGGATCACGGTTACGGCGGCGAGATTTTCAAGCCGGGCCCTGTCCAGTTCACCAGTTAATCGAGCCAGGGCCTCCTCGACGGTCGGTCTGCCTATCTCGATATTGACAGTCCGATGAGGGTTGCCTGGCTTCGGCACCGCGAGCGGACCACGGTGCTTTGCCCCACAGAACGGACAAACAAGGGCGCCGTCGGCCTGCTCATTGCCGCAGATCTCACAGACCTTGTCCATTACCTGCCTCTTTTTCCTGTGCGGCCGCCAAAGGCACCGCCTCGGCGAGGTCATCGACCGGCAAGGTCTGCCTCGAGACGAAAATAATAGCAGGTCTCACTTTCTTCGTACCGAGATGACATGCTTCATCTGCCGCAAATGCTGAATAAGTATTTGCAGATGGTCGAGATTTTCAACTTCCACGGTCACCCGTATATCAGCGGTATCCATGGGTGTTGTATGGGCGGAGATCTCGACGATATTGGCGTTATCGGCGCTTATGGCGGCACTTATCTCGGCAAAGACTCCCCGTCTGTTTTCGGCGCTGACATACAGTTCGACCTTATGCTGACGGTTGGCGCTGCCGGACCAGGAAACATCAATCCAGCGCTGCGGGTCCGTCTGTCTGAGATTGGCGCAATCGGCCTTGTGCACGGATACGCCTCGTCCCATGGTGATAAAGCCGACGATCTCGTCTCCAGGAACCGGCTTGCAGCACTGGCTGATATTGATCAGCATGTCGTCGATGCCGTCGATTTTGATGACTTCGCCGCTATCCTCGGGCCTGCCGCGCTGCTGGCTGACATAGACGCCGCTCTCCACTTCGGTGAGGGAGTGCTCCCGCTCCTCCCTGCCTTCCCTTACCTCCGCAGGCATCAGAAACTTTTCCAGCTGGGCCACGGTTATGGCCCCGCTGCCGACCTTGACCAGCATGTCATCAAGAGAATTGCAGTGCAGCTGTTTGAGCAGCAGTCTGATATGGCCGCTCTTGACCATCTTCTTCAAGGTGGTGCTGGTTTTTTTCAGCTCACGCTCACAGATCTCTCGACCAAGTTTCAGGGCCTTTTCCTTATCCTCGCGCCGCAGCCAGGAACGGATTCGCGCTCGGGCCCGACTGGTCTTGACGAGGTCGAGCCATCCCCGCCTCGGAGTCTGGGTGGGCGAGGTGACAATTTCGACAATGTCGCCGTTTTGCAGCTTATATTTGAGCGGCACCAGACGGCCGTTCACCTTGGCGCCGGTGCAGTGGTCTCCGACCTCCGAATGGATGGCGTAGGCAAAGTCGATGGGACAGCTCTCTGCCGGGAATTCCTTGACCTCGCCGTTGGGAGTAAGGGCGTAGACATCGGGATCATACAGCTCGCCCCGCACACTGTCGAGAAACTCTTTGGGGTCTTCGACCTCCTGCAGAGAATTGACCAGATTTTTCAACTCTCGGAAGAGCCTCATGTCCTGACGGCTGACCTTCTGGCCTTCCTTGTAGGCCCAGTGAGCGGCAATGCCTTCCTGGGCGATACGGTCCATATTCTCGGTGCGGATCTGTATCTCGATGAAATGGCCGCGGGGGCCGGCCACCGTGGTGTGCATCGACTGATAATTGTTTGACTTGGGGACGGAAATGAAATCTTTTATCCTGCCCGGAACCGGCGCCCAATTGGCGTGAATGATGCCCAGGGTCTCGTAGCATTCGTTGACCGAGTCGACTATGATGCGGAAGGCGACCTTGTCGTAGACACGCTCAAGGGGAATGTTCTGGACTATAAGCTTTTTGTAGATGGAGTAGAGATGTTTCGGCCGGCCGATGATCCTGGTGGGTCGAATGTGGTTATGGTGCAGTTTTTCGCGAAGAATGGCAATGACTTCGTCAACGTATCGCTGCCGCTCCTCCAGGGAACTTTCCAGCTTCTGGCTGAGTTCGGCATACTCGCCGGGATAAAGATACCTAAAAGCCTGATCTTCAAGCTCT
Organism: Desulfopila sp.; assembly: GCA_041642275.1. GTDB lineage: Bacteria > Desulfobacterota > Desulfobulbia > Desulfobulbales > Desulfocapsaceae > Desulfopila_A. The sequence continues at coordinate 10,585 of JBEPWT010000013.1, forward strand.
CTTTTCATCCAGTCGATGCCGAGCCTGCTGGCAAGCGGCGCGTAGAGATCCATAGTCTCCCTGGCGATCTCCCGCTGCCTTTCCCTTTCCACGGCATCGAGAACACACATGTCCTGGAGGCGATCGGCAAGTTTCACCAGCAAAACCCGGATATCCGAGGCGATAGCCAGAAGCATCTTGCGGATGTTTTCCGCCTGATGAGCCAGCTTGCTGTTGTACTGCACGTTGGTGATTTTGGTCGATCCATCGACGATAAGAGCAACGGATGCACCGAATTTATCCCGCACTTCATCAATGGTGACCCCATCCTTGAGGACGCCGTGCAGCAGCCCGCAGAGAATGGTGTCCAGATCGAGTTTCATCGAAGCCAGCGTCGAGGCAACCTCCAGGGCATGAATGATGTACGGTTCGCCTGAAAAGTGCGTTTTGCCTCCGTACACCTCCTCGACCATCTCCCAGGCCCTGTCGATGGGACTGAGATCGATGCCTTGAAGATGATTGCCGGCCAGGACCTTGAGGCCCCGGGTATTTATCGTTGAAGTCTGCAACATGCTGTAAACCGAGGTTTCACAGAAGCGCCTCCTCAACGCTTTTTTTAATAAGGGCGACCGCATCGACCGGTTCCTTCTCTTCGGTGAAACCGTCCTGGCGACGACGCACTTCGACCACGCCCTCTTTGGTGTATCTTTTCCCCACGGTCACCCTGTAGGGAATACCCAGCAGATCGGCATCCTTGAACTTCGCTCCCGGCCGTTCATCCCGGTCGTCGAGAAGAGTTTCGATGCCTGTGGCGACAAGATCCTCATAGATACGCTCCGCCGCAGCAGTCAGCTTCCCGTCATCTATGCCCAGATTGAGGACGACGGCCTTATACGGGGCCAGCGGCAAGGGAAAAATGATGCCGTTGTCGTCGTGATTCTGCTCAATGGCGGCGGCAACGATTCTGCTGACGCCGATGCCGTAGCAGCCCATGACAAAGGGCCTCTCCCTGCCCTCACTGTCCTGGAAAACCGCCCCCATGGCCTCGGAGTAGTTCGTTCCGAGCTTGAATATATGGCCGACCTCTATACCCTCGGTCAATTCCAGGGCTCCGCCGCATTGTGGACACGGATCGTCGGCGGTGATCTGCCGCAGATCGGCCGTGGACGCAACCTCAAAGTCCCTGCCGGGATTAAGATTTTTCAGGTGAAAATTCTTCTCGTTGCCGCCGGCGACGAAATTGCGCATGACGGCCACCTCCTGATCGGCAACCAATGGTATCTTGGCGCCTACGGGTCCGAGATAGCCGCTTGGCACGCCGGTGGCGTCGAAGATCTGTTTGTCGTCGGCCAGGACAAGCTCCGTTGCACCCAGGTGATTCTTGAGTTTGACTTCTTCTATTTCCCTGTCACCACGCAAAAGTACCCCCACCGGCCGACCGTCGGCCATATAGACCATCGTTTTAACGAGTTTTTTGGGGGAAACGCCAAGAAAGTCACACACCGCATCCACCTTGCGTTTGCCCGGTGTTTCGACCTTGGCCGCCTCGAGCATCACGGCCGATTCCTCTTTTCTGGCCGGCGCGACCACGGCTTTTTCCATGTTGGCCGCGTATTCGCACTCCCGGCAGGCGGCAATGGTATCTTCACCGGTCTCTGCCAGCACCATGAACTCATGGGAGAAGCTGCCGCCGATGGCGCCCGAATCGGCCTCCACGGCTTTGAATCTCAATCCGCAGCGCCGGAATATACGACTGTAGGCCTCGTACATCTTCCCATAGGAGATCTCTGCCATGGCGTCGCTTTCGTCAAAGGAGTAGGCGTCCTTCATTATGAACTCGCGACCGCGCATCAAGCCGAAACGGGGCCGTACTTCATCCCGGAACTTGGTCTGTATCTGGTAGAGATTGAGCGGCAGATGGCGATAGGAGTGGATATCGCGTCTGATGATATCGGTGATGACCTCCTCGTGGGTGGGTCCGAGACAGGACTCCCGCTGGTGCCGGTCCTTGAAGCGCAGCAATTCGGGACCGTATTTTTCGTATCTCCCGGACTCCTGCCAGAGATCGGCCGGCTGGACCATGGGCATCAGCAGCTCCTGGGCGCCGGCCCGGTTCATTTCCTCGCGGACGATCTGTTCAACCTTGCGAATGGCGGCGAGTCCATAGGGCAGATAGGTATAGACCCCCGAGGTCAGTTTTCTCATAAACCCCGCTCTGAGCATCAGCCGGTGACTCAAAACTTCAGCTTCGGCGGGGTTTTCCTTCAAAGTGGGCAGCAATGACTGTGAATATCGCATGATGAGTTTTGTATGTTTTCTAAGTATATTAAGGAAATGCGCCTCTGGGCTCCATATCCCATTCTGCTCTTTTCTCAGCCTTGAGTCAACAGCTTTTACGTACCATTCTGTCGTTCATTCTCCATTTTTTCGAGTTCGCGGAGAAAAACCCCCAGCAGCTCTTTTTCGGCTACTGTTTTGAACAGTTTTCCCTTTTTGAAAATGATGCCGACCCCCTTGCCGCCGGCAACGCCGATATCGGCCTCCCTGGCCTCTCCGGGCCCATTGACGGCGCATCCCATCACCGCGACCTTCAGCGGTGACCGCATGGTCTGGATATACTCTTCAACCTTCTGAGCCAGAGCGAACATGTCAATAGGCGTTCTGCCGCAGGTGGGACAGGAGATGAGTTCCGGCCCGCGCTCACGGATTCTCAGGGAGCGGAGAAGTTCAAATCCGGCGCGGACCTCCTCCACGGGAGGCCGGGTGAGCGATATCCTGAACGTGTCGCCGATTCCTTCAAGCAGCAGAACCCCCAGGGCGACGCTCGATTTGACGCAGCCGGCGATCAGCCCTCCGGCCTCGGTCACCCCCACGTGCAGAGGATAATCGGTTTTCTGAGAAAGCTGCCTGTAGGAACTGATGGTGGTCAGGGTATCCGAGGATTTAATCGAAATCTTCAGATCATAAAAGCCCTGGTGTTCAAGCAGGGCGACGTTGCGCAAAGCGCTTTCAATGAGGGCATGCGGGCGCTCGGGGCAGGGGTAGCCATGGCGCGCCAGAAGATCCTTCTCGATTGAGCCCGAATTGACACCGACACGTATGGGGACCCCGTGCACTTTGGCGGCATCGACCACCCGGCACAGCTTCTGTTCGCCGCCGAGATTTCCGGGGTTGATGCGGATAGACTGGGCACCATGCTCCATGGCGGCGACCGCCAGGCGGGAATCGAAATGGATATCGGCAATCAAAGGAATGGATATTCGCTCGCGAATTGCCCTCAGTGCCGCCGCGGCCTGCATGTCGAGGACGGCGACCCTGATCAATTCACAGCCGGCGCCCTCGAGTTCTTTGATCTGGGCCACCGTCGACTCGACATCGCGGGTGTCGGTGTTGGTCATGGACTGGACACTTATCGGCGCATCACCGCCGATGACCACATCGCCGATGGCTATCTGCCTGGTCTTCTTACGTATGATCACTGGTTACCGCCGCGGTTGGTCGGTTTTTTCGTTTCCGCCAGGCTCAGTTCGGCGTCGGAGGCGCGGACATAGAGCGGAGTGGAGCCTGCTGTTTCGAGAAAGTCATTGTTTGCATATAAATGTCCGCACAGCAGTCCGACCGCCGCTGCCGAAGGTCTGTGCAGGGCCGCGGGAGCGAAGGCGACCATATCCTTGAGTGCATCCCGGAAATACCCGCCGTAGGTGCTCACCCCGTCTCCGACCATGATCGTCGGCTCCCGTATCTCCTCCGTCAGGCGCTGCGGAGAAAGGGCCCGCAGCTCCCCCTGCCGAACCGCCCCTTCACCTTCGACCCAGCGATAGAACGCCATATACACCTGTTTCTTGCGGGCATCGATGACGGCGCATATCCGCCTTCGGGTGACGCACATAGCCGCCAGGGCGTCAAGAGTCGAGACGCCGAGCAGCTTTTTCTGTCCGGCGAAGGCAAACCCCTTGGCCGTGGCCATGCCGATGCGCAGGCCGGTGAAGCTGCCGGGCCCCAGCCCCGTGCCGATGCCGGCAATCTGCTGCCAGTCGGTCCGGGTCTCGCTGAAAAGGGTGTCAATGGCGACGATCAACCGGCGGGAATGGGTAATATTCGAACTCAACGATACCTCGGCCAGCACCTCACCGTCGGCAAGAGTCCCTCTGGTCAGAGCGACACTGCTGCACCGTGTCGATGTCTCGAGACTGAGAAGCAGAGGATCGTTTTCAGACATTACTGAAACCACCTCATGATATCGTTATAAAACACGAAGATCATCAGGGTGCCGAGCAGGGCCAGACCAATCTGCTGGGCGATGATCTGGGCCTTTTCGCTCATCGGTTTTTTACGGATGGCCTCCACCGACAGAAAGACCAGATGACCGCCGTCAAGAATCGGTATGGGCAGAAGATTGAGTATGCCGAGGTTGACACTGAGCAGACCGATGAAGTAGGTCAGATTGATCCACCCCTCCCGCATCTGTTCGCCGGCCAGTTTGGCGATGAGGATGGGACCGCCCAGTTCACTGGCGGGGATGACCTGCTGGACTATTTTAATAAAGCCCAGGCCGGTGAGATAGACAAAGAGCCAGGTCTGCGACAGCGCATCCTCAAAGGCCTCCAACAGGCCGACGTCGGAATATTCCACTTCGTTATCCTTGGCGATGCCGATCATATAGCGTTCCTCAACCACCTCGCCGAACATGTTTTTGGCATCGTCCAGGGCTGGTTGAACCTCGACGCTGTGGAGTTCGCCGCCGCGCGAGAAGACAATTTCAATACTCTCGCCCTGACTCCTCTTGACGCTGTCGAGCACATCGATCCATTGATCGATGGGCTCTCCGTTGATTTCAACGAGAAGATCACCCTTCATGATGCCGGCGCGTTCGGCCGGCGAGCCTTCGGTGACCATACCGACCCGGGTGGTCTCCACCGGCTGCGGCACCCCGACCATCAGAAAGAGGAAGAAAAACAGCACAATCGGAAAAAGCAAATTGAACAGCGGGCCGGCAAGAATGATGACAAACCTCTGCAAAACGCTTTTGTGGGCGAAGGAGCGAGCTTTATCCGCCGGATCGACGTTCTGTTCGTCGGGATTTTCGCCGAACATTTTCACATACCCCCCGAGCGGCAGCGCCGAGACAACGTATTCCGTCTCTCCCACTACTTTGCCGAAGAGCTTGGGGCCAAATCCAAGGGAAAACTTCAGCACTTTTACCCGGAAAAGCTTGGCAAAGAGAAAATGACCGAGTTCGTGGACGAATATGAGTAGTCCGAGAACCAGAATAAAGGAAAACAAGGTGTTCATAAAAAATACTCTATATAATGAGATATCTGCCAGCCGGACAGTCGCGGTTGAAAAATTCGCCTCCCCGGCGCTTTCTCACACCCAGGGAAGGTTGAAAGATGCTGTCACGGTAATCATCAATGACTCTTTTTGAAATCTGTTGCAACCGTTTCATCCACCATCCGTTTGACCAGCTGCCGTGCCTCGCCATCCGCCCGGAGGATATCTTCAAGGCTGTGTTCGTCGCCGGGAGCGACCGCCTTCAAAACCTCGGCCACTATTGCGGCGATGCGGGGAAAAGCAATACGTTTGTCGAGAAAAGCGGCAACCGCCTCTTCATTGGCGGCATTGAGAACGGCGGGCAGCACACCGCCGCCGCGCAAGGCATCGAAGGAGAGCTGCAGAGCCGGGAAACGATGATAATCAGGCTCCTCGAACTGCAAATTGCCGCATTGCGACAGTCCCAGGCGCTTGAGCCGCAGAGGCAGCCTGGCCGGATAGGAAAGAGCATAGGCAATGGGAATGCGCATATCAGGTATGCCGAGCTGAGCCAGAACGGAGCCGTCCTGAAATTCGACAAGAGAATGAACGATGGACTGCGGATGAACCACCACTTCGATATTATCAACGTCGATATCAAAGAGCCATCGGGCCTCGATCACCTCCAGACCTTTATTCATAAGGGTAGCCGAATCGATCGATATTTTCCTCCCCATGGACCAGTTGGGATGCTCAAGAGCCTCCTCTGGCGTCACCTGCTGGAGTTGGCCCGCATTTCTGCTACGAAAAGGACCTCCCGAGGCGGTGAGAATGATTTTATCCACATCCTGGCGTCTGCCGCCTTCCAGGGCCTGAAAAATAGCACTGTGCTCGGAATCGACCGGGAAAAGACGGACGCCTCTGCTCTTGACGGCATTCATGACGATCCTGCCGGCCATCACCAGTGTTTCCTTGTTGGCCAGGCCGATATCCTTGCCCGCTTCGATGGCCGCCAGTGTCGGCAGCAGACCGGCGGCGCCGACGATGGCGGAGACGGTAAAATCAGCCTCATCCATGGCGCCCACCTGCACGTTGCCGTCGCTGCCGTGGGTTATCCTGTTGCGGTACACCGCAGGCAGCATGGCCCGCAGCCTTTCTGCATGCTCCTCATCGACAACCGAGACGAGTGCCGGTGCGAACTCGAGAATCTGCTCTCTGAGCAGCTCGACATTGCTGCCGGCAGCCAGACCCGAAATCTGAAACTGCCCAGGAAACTGGCGAACGACATTCAGGACATTGACCCCTATGGAGCCAGTGGAGCCGAGAAGAGCTATCTTTTTCATGAAAGCGTCAGAATCTGCAGATAATAAAGAATCGGGCCGGCGACAAGCAGCGAGTCGATCCTGTCGAGAACCCCGCCATGGCCTAGCAGCAGTCTGCCGGAGTCCTTGGCGCCGGTGCCTCTTTTGACAATCGACTCGGTAAGATCACCCAGAATACCCGCACCGGTCAGAATCAACGTCACCGGTAAAAGAACGCTCCAGTTGACACTTTCCAAAAAGAAAAAGGCGATTATGACGGCGGCAGCCACGCCGCAGACAAGCCCGCCAAGGGCGCCCTCGACGGTCTTGTTGGGACTGATGTGCCGGCAGAGTTTGCGCCGGCCCCATTTTCTGCCGCAATAATAGGCTCCTGAATCCGAGCCGGCGGTGATGGCCACCAGAATAATGAGCCAGATGTCGCCCTCCGGCAATAGACGCAGGAGAACGAGATGGGCTGAGAAGAAGCCGACGAACAGGGCGCCGAAAATCAATTTCGCCAGCACGCCGAAACCATCCTCGAAATCGGCATAGTGGCTAAGAAGATAGCAGACGCAAAGAAAAAGAGCGAGAAAGAGGCCTCCGCCCATGCCGTCTTCATGCCACAGTCCGGCCATGAGCACCGGCAGCGTCAGGATGATGGCAAGTGACGCCTGACCCAGGACAGAGGACTCCTGCGACAGCGCCATCTTGACGTATTCAAGGCTTGCCACAAGTGAAATACAACACATTGCCAGCCAGAAGAGAGTAAAGGAGCCGCTCAGAAGCAGAAGTATCCAGAAAGCGGCCAATGCGAAGCCTGGTACTATTCTTTTCATCTTCTATCCCGTTTTGAGCTGAGCACCGGTCTTGCCGAAACGACGTTCGCGCCGCTGGTACTCCAGCAGCGATTCGATGAAGGCCTCGCGTCTGTAGTCAGGCCACATCGTCTCGGTGAAGACAATCTCGGCATAAGATGCCTGCCAGAGGAGAAAATTCGACAAGCGTTTTTCCCCGCCTGTCCTGATGAGAAGATCAGGATCTTTAAGGCCTGAAGTGTAGAGATTTCCGGCGAAGATCTGGTGATCGATGTCGGCCGGATTGAGCGTGCCGGCCATACATTTTTCGGCGATGCGGCGAGCCGCCAGGACAATTTCATCACGGGAGCCGTAGCTCAGTGCCAGATTCAATACCAGCTTGGTATTGTGCCTGGTCTTTTCCATGGAGTCGAGCAAAACAGTCCGCACTCCCGAGGGAATTTTATCGAGCTCGCCGATGCAGGTGAGACGGATGTTATTGCTCAGCATCCTGGAGAGTTCAGACTCGAGGTAGTTCTTCAAAATCGTCATCAATCCAGAAACTTCACCATCGGGCCTTTTCCAGTTTTCACTGGAAAAGGCATAGAGGGTAAGAACCTCTATGCCTATCTCGCCTGCGACTTCGACAATTTCGCGAACGGAGGAGGCCCCGACCTTGTGACCGTAAAGTCGTGGTTTTTTGCGCTTTTCAGCCCATCTGCCATTGCCGTCCATGACAATGGCCACATGACGGGGCAGACGTGAGAGGTGCAGTTGGGGATCCGTTGGCATAATTGAAAAATTCCGGCTTAAATCAAAAAAAGAGGCGTCGCAGCTAACGGGTCCTCGTGACGACGGAATCATACCTCCATGACTTCCTTTTCCTTGGCTTCGGTGGTTTCGTCTATCTGGGCGATATATTTGTCCGTTTCGCTCTGCGCTTCATCCTGCAGCCTGAACATGTCGTCTTCTGATATTTCCTTGTCTTTCTTCTGCTGCTTCAGGGTGTCGATGGCATCCCGTCTGGCATTACGCACGGCCACGCGAAATTCCTCGGCTACCTTTTTCACCTGCTTGACCAGCTCCTTTCTCCGCTCTTCCGTCAACTGCGGAATGTTGAGCCGGATGGTCTTGCCGTCGCTCACCGGCGTCAGACCGGTATCGGACTTCAAGAGGGCTTTTTCGATGGCGGCAAGCATCTGCGGATCCCAGGGCTGTATGGCAATCATTCTGCTCTCCGGGATGGTAAGAGTGCCAACCTGATTCAGGGGCATGGTGGTGCCGTAGGCATCAACGGTGATATCTTCGAGAAGCGCCAGTGAAGCTCGTCCCGTTCGGATCTTGGAGAGTTCTGACTTGAAGGTATCAACACTTTTTTTCATTTTTGCCGACATCTCGCTAATCACGTCACTCATGGTCTTCACCTTGTTTTTTGAAGCTATTCAAATATCAAACACTTATTTTGGTACCGATAGTCTCACCGCTGACCGCCTTGAGTATGTTTCCCGGTGTGTTCATGTTCAGAACCAGTATAGGCTTCTTGTCGTCCTTGGCAAGGGCGATGCCGGTGGCGTCCATGACCTTGAGATCCTTGATCAGGACCTCGTCAAAGCTGAGATGCTCGTAGCGGACGGCATCCTCATGGAGCATCGGATCTTTGTCGTAGACGCCGTCTACCTTGGTAGCTTTGATGATAAGATCGGCATTTATCTCCAGAGCCCGCAAGACACCGGCGGAGTCGGTGGTGAAATAGGGATTGCCCGTACCGGCGGCAAATATCACCGCCCTGCCTTTTTCCAGATGCCGCGTGGCCCGTCTGCGGATATAGGGCTCGCATACCGACTGCATGGGAATAGCCGACATGACCCGGGTGGTGATGCCCGTTCGCTCAAGCGCATCCTGCAGGGCCAGACTGTTCATAACCGTTGCCAGCATGCCCATGTTGTCGGCGGTGGCTCGATCCATTCCCTTGCTGGCACCGGCAACGCCTCGAAAGATATTGCCGGCGCCGATGACGATTCCCGGTTGGACGCCAAGGGCGATGATTTCCTTGATCTCGCGTGCTACATAGGTGATAACGTTGGTGTTGATGCCGAAGGCATCGTCTCCCATCAAAGCTTCACCGCTGAGTTTCAACAATATACGTTTATACTCTATGTGCATCGCCGGATCTCCAGTAGTATGGTTTGCAGAAGAAAATCAGTGCCCCCGAAAACATCGTCCCGGGTTGAAGCTGCTGCCAAGCTTATTCTTCTTCGCCTATCTGGAATCTGGCAAACCGTTTGATAGTTATGTTTTCACCCATCTTACCGACCAGGTCGGTGAGAATATCCTGGATGGTATGATCGGGATCCTTGATAAATTTCTGTTCGAGAAGAACGATCTCGGAGATGAACTTCTCAACCTTGCCGGTGACCATTTTCTCGACGATGTTCTCGGGCTTGCCGGAGTCCAGTGCCTGCTGAATATAAATGTCCTTTTCCCGGGCGACGATATCCTCGGGCACTTCTTCCCGGGTGATGGAAACCGGGTTGGCGGCGGCGATGTGCATGGCGATATCGCGGGCGAACTCGATGAATTTATCGGTCTTGGCGACAAAATCGGTCTCGCAGCCGACTTCCACCATGACTCCAAGCTTGCCCCCGGCATGGATATAGGTTGATATGACGCCTTCGCTGGTGGCCCGGCCTGCCCTCTTGGCAGCAACGGCCAGACCTTTTTGACGGAGGAGATCAATGGCCTTTTCCATATCGCCATTGGTTTCGGTCAGCGCCTTTTTGCAGTCCATCATGCCGGCAGCGGTTTTATCCCGCAGCTCTTTTACCATCTTGCTTGTAATATCCATATGGCAGAACCTCCCTTCATCGGCGTAACAAAACGCCTTTGCTCATTTAGTTTTTTATACATTCTCCAGTTCTATCCTTTTACGGGGAAGGCGTTATCCTTCCGGCATAATCGTATTTCGGGCAGAACAAAGGGGCGGTCTTTCGACGGCCCCTCATTATGCAGCACGACCTCCCGGCGAAGGGAGGGACGTCGCCAACCAGCAGTGTTATTCTTCGGCAGAGGCTGCAGAGGCTTGCTCTGCGGCTCCGGCTTCGGCAGAGGCTGCAGAGACTTGCTCTGCGGCTCCGGCTTCGGCAGAGGCTGCAGAGACTTGCTCTGCGGCTCCGGCTCCGGCTTCGGCGTCGCCATGAGCTGCAGCCATAGCCTCCTCGGAGGCCTCTTCCCCGTCTCTGGCGGCCTGTCCGCGCAGTACGGCGTCAGCGAGATAGCTGCTGAGCAGCCGGATGGAGCGGATGGCGTCGTCGTTGCCGGGAATGATGTAATCGATTCCCTCCGGATCGCAGTTGGTATCGGCAACGGCGACAACCGGTATTCCCAGTTTCTCGGCCTCATTGACACCGATCGCCTCCTTGCGGGGATCAACGACGAAGATGACCGTCGGCAATGAGCGCATATCCTTGATGCCGCCGATATTGCGCTCGAGCTTAACCCGCTCTTTTTCCATAAGGAGAATTTCCTTCTTGGGAAAACGGTTGATAGAGCCGTCTTCCTGCATGGATTCGATCGACTTGAGCCGGTCAATACTATTCTTGATGGTTTGAAAGTTGGTGAGCATGCCGCCGAGCCATCTGTGGTCGACATAGTACATACCGCAGCGTCTGGCTTCTTCCCTGATAATGGCCTGGGCCTGCTTCTTGGTACCGACAAAGAGTACCGTCCCCCCCCTGCTCACCTCTTTTTCAACGAAGGCGCAGGCCTTGTCGAAGAGTTTCTTGGTAAGATCAAGATTGATGATGTAAATGCCGTTGCGGGGGCCGTAAATATAGGGCTTCATTTTGGGGTTCCACCGCCGTGTTTGGTGGCCAAAGTGGAGTCCTGCCTGAAGCATTTCCTTAACAGTTGCATTTGCCATGATTTTTCTCCTTTTCTGGTTTTGCCTCCATTCCCCGTAAATCATCGTTGTGAAATGACACCAGTGTCTGCGGGAATGTGTGTTTTACGGTAGCGGCACCCCGATGGAAAGAGGTGCCTGAATATACGATAGACAAACAATTTTGTTTACCATGTAGGGCCGAAGATTGCAAGAACTCCCGACGAGACCTCCGCTTTATCGGCGTACCAGCGATGACTTTGCCGCCAGCAGCATCTTGAGCCATTCGAAGCCGAACTTGAGCAGTTCCTCGTCTTCCTTGCGTATCCTGTTTTTGACATCCTTGGGGAGACGAAACTGCCGCAGCATATCATGGTGCTCGACAAACTCTCTGAACCGGTCTACATCGAAACAGACCATAAAGGCCAGCCGCTGTTTCTCTCCCCCGGCTCCTTCGCCCTTCCAGGGATTGGTGCTAAACAGCGTGTCGAGTTCGCCCCAGAGATCGTTCATTGTATTGTACTGATCGAGTCTTTGACTGCGTACCCACTGGCGCACGGTGACCATGGCCTTTTCATAGTGACCTAAACAGTAATCATGATTTGTCAGGAAGTAGAATTCTCTTTGCTCACCGGGGCCGGGATTTCTGTCCAGGGCTCTCTCCAACGGGTAGGTTCGGCAGGCCGACGGCCGGTCGTCATAGACGCTGCATCCCGCCTCGGTCAAAAAGGGACACCAGCCGCGTTCGTCGAGCTTCAGCATGAGCGCAGGAAAATAGGGGTTCTCTCCCTGAGCAAGCCGGGTATGTTTTTCGATGAAGGTACCGGAATCCATGGACAAAGTCCGGCGCAGCCTGAGAAGGTCATAGGGGAAGAGAAACATGTCGACATTCTTGCAGCACCGGGTAAAACAGGCCACTTTTGGGTGACAGGCAAACGAAAACGGTTCATCGGCCAGGGGGACCATGCCTGGAGGGAATTTTTTGTTCATTTTTACACCTTGCCTAAAATGAAGCCGGACAATTGCCTCAGCGGCGGTAAAAAAAAAGCTGATATGAGTACGCAACTCATATCAGCCCTATTGAAGCCTGGAGAACAAAGGAACTTACTCTTCGCTTTCTTCCTCAACTACCTGCTCTTCGTAGCCGACCAGTTCAATAATGGCCATGGAAGCGGAATCACCTGGACGGACGCCGGTTCTCAATATTCTCGTATAGCCGCCGTCACGGTCGCTGAACTGCTCGCCGATGGTGTCGAAGAGTTTGGCTACGATATCCTTGCGCCTGATGTAGCTCTGCGCCTGCCGTCTGGCATGCAGATCTCCCCGCTTGGCCAGGGTGATCATCTTCTCGGCGATGGGGCGGACTTCCTTGGCTTTCTCGGCGGTGGTCACAATACGCTCGTGCTCGAACAGGGAGGTAACCATGTTTCTAAACATGGCTTCACGGTGTGAACTTGTTCGACCGAGTTTTCTGCCGGATTTTCTATGTCTCATGAATCTGTCCTCAACTCTATGTTGAATGTCTCAACTGAATATATTGTTGGTTCAGATGCCCAAAGCATCCTATTCTTCATCACCGGCAGCTCTATCGGGGGGCGTCCAGTTTTCAAACTTCATGCCCAGGGTTAACCCCATTTCAGCGAGCAGCGCTTTAATCTCGTTGAGAGATTTTCGTCCGAAATTTTTGGTTTTGAGCATTTCCTGATCGGTTTTCTGGGCCAGGTCGCCAATGAAGTGTATCTCGGCATTTTTCAAGCAGTTTGCCGAACGAACAGACAGTTCCAGATCCTCGACAGGCTTGTCGAGATACGGATTGAGAGGCTCTGTGTCCTTTTCTTCGTCTTCACTCTTCTCCGGTTCGGCTGCTTCTTCGTCGAAATTAATGAAGATGGTCATCTGCTCCTTGAGGATTTTTGCCGCAAAGGCCAGCGCGCTCTCCGGTCTTATCGATCCGTCGGTTTCAATCTCCAGAGTGAGCTTGTCATAATCTGTCCGCTGCCCCACTCGAGCCTGAGAGACGACATATTGTATGGATTTCACCGGAGTGAAAATAGCATCGATGGGAATCTGGCCGATACTGAGGTTGTCTTTATCCTGGTACTCGGCCGGTTGGTACCCCTTGCCCCATTCGACGGTCATCTCGGCGTTGAAGGTCGTCTCTCCCGTAAGGGTGCAGACTACCTGTTCCGGATTCATGATCTCGACCATGGCACCGGAGCTGATAATATCGCCGGCGGTGACGACGGCGGGACCTTTTTTCTCTATGCGGATGGTCTGCTTTTCGTCGCTGTTGAGCTTGGTGCGCACCTGTTTGATATTGAGGATGATTTCGCTGACGTCTTCGGCAATATCCTTCATCGACGTAAATTCGTGCAGCGCCCCCTCTATCTTGACGGTGGTGATCGCAGCGCCCTGGATTGAAGACAGAAGAATACGTCGCAGGGAGTTGCCTATGGTCGTTGCAAATCCTCTTTCCAGCGGCTGGCAGACGAATTTGCCGTAGTGATCGCTGTGACTCTCTTTGTCGACTTCGAGCTTTTCAGGCGCGATCAGTTCATGCCAGTTCCGATAAAATGGTATATTTTCCTCGACAATCTGGGTCATATAAATCCTTCTGGTTTTTTTCTAGGTCGTAGAAAGCGTAAAAACCCTAGAGGCGTGTCCGGTCCCCTCAACCGCGGAAATTGAGGGGATCGTCCAACCAATAAGGCGCTTATGGTGCATATTCACAGCCGGGTCTGTCCCCGGCTGCTGAAAACGTATTCTTACTTGGAGTACAGCTCGACGATCAACTGCTCCTGTATGGGCAGGGTCAATTCGTCGCGGTTCGGCAATGCCTTGACGGTCGCCTTGTAGCTGTCCTTGTCCAGCTCGAGCCAGCTGGGAACTCCTCTCCGTGCCACCGCTTCGAGACTCTCGTTGATAGAACCGTTGGCCCGGCTTTTTTCCTTCAAAGTAATGACATCGTTTTCAGAAACGAGAAAGGACGGAATATTTACCTTTCTGTCGTTCACCAGAATATGTTTATGGCGTACCAGTTGTCTGGCCTGGCTCCTGGAAGAGGCGAACCCAGCCCGAAAAACGGTACTGTCAAGACGTCTTTCGAGCATTATGAGAAGATTCTCGCCTGTGACCCCTTTTTGCCTCTCGGCCTTCTGAAAGGTAAGTTTGAATTGCTTTTCGAGCATGCCGTACATGGACTTGACCTTCTGCTTCTCACGCAGCTGTACGGCGTAGTCCGACATCTTGCGAAAACGCGATTGGCCATGCTGGCCGGGACCGAAAGCACGTCTTTCAAATGCACATTTATCCGAATAGCACCTGTCGCCCTTGAGAAACAACTTCAAATTTTCACGCCTGCACCTTCTGCAGGCGGCACCTATATTTCTAGCCAACTTGGACCTCCACTAATTTTTTGAATGTATACATCTGAATCTGCGCGAAAGCACCTACACCCTTCGGCGCTTAGGAGGCTTGCATCCGTTATGAGGCACCGGAGTAACATCATAAATGCGGCTTACTTCGAAACCGGTGTTGATAAGCGCCCTCAGAGCAGCCTCGCGTCCCGGTCCCGGACCTTTAACCTTGACTTCGATCTTTCTCATACCCTGGTCGGCAGCTTTTTTGGCGGCATCGGCCACGGCGTTCTGAGCTGCAAAAGGGGTGCTTTTTCTCGATCCCTTAAAGCCGAGGACGCCGGCACTGCACCAGGATACGACATTACCCTGCTTATCGGAGATGGTTACGATGGTATTATTGAAGGTGGAATAGATACTGACTACTCCTTCCGGTATATTCTTTTTGACCTTCTTCTTTACTCGTGCCTCGGCACGTTTGCCTTTTGCCATTCTAACACCTGATTATGGTTAATTATTTTTTCCGTGCAGCTCCACGTCGCGGTCCTTTGCGGGTGCGGGCATTGGTTTTGGTCTTCTGGCCCCGGCAAGGCAGATTCATGCGATGACGACGGCCTCTGTAGCAGCCGAGATCAATGAGCCTTTTGATATCCATGGAAACTTCCCGCCGCTTGTCGCCTTCCACCGTGTACTCATCCTCGATGACCTTTCGGATACGGGTGACATCCTCGCCGTCGAGATCATCGGAGTTCATCGAATAGGGAAGATCCACCTTATCCAATATTTTTCTGGCAGAAGTCAAACCGATACCGTGAATGTAGG
Source organism: Desulfopila sp. (assembly GCA_041642275.1). GTDB lineage: Bacteria > Desulfobacterota > Desulfobulbia > Desulfobulbales > Desulfocapsaceae > Desulfopila_A. The sequence goes on from JBEPWT010000013.1 coordinate 25,964, forward strand.
TAAGGGCTATATCTATATGTTTGTTCTTTGGTAGGTCAACTCCAGCTATACGTGCCAAAATATATCTCCTTAACAAGTGGGTATAATACGCTGCGGGCGTACGACCCGTTATCCCTGTCGCTGCTTATGTTTTTTAATCTTACAGGAAACGCGAACGAGGCCGTTACGTTTGTATACCTTACAGGCGCTGCACATTTTTTTTACGGAAGATCGTACTTTCATGGTTTTATCTCAACTATTTCTTTTTCGAGTTCTTGGATCTGAAGGTCACCCTGCCGCGTGTAAGATCGTAGGGAGAGAGTTCCACGGTCACTCTGTCTCCGGGCAGAATCTTGATGAAATGCATTCTCATTTTTCCGGAGATATGGGCCAACACCTTGTGACCGTTGTCGAGTTCAACACGAAACATTGCATTGGGCAATGGCTCGATGATAGTGCCTTCAACTTCAATAGCTTCTTCTTTTGCCATGGAGGCTCCCGATTATTTATAAGTATTTATCCAAAAACTCGTAATTATAATCCATCAAACCACAAAAGAGAAGGATTTTTTTAAGCTACTCAAAATTCTCACGAGAACTCAACACCAGCGGGCCGTTGGCGGTGGCGGCAACGGAATGCTCGAAGTGCGCCGATGGCTTCTTGTCAGCGGTAATCACCGTCCAGCCGTCTTTCAGCACCTTTACCTTATAGGTCCCGGCATTGACCATGGGCTCAATGGCCAGAACGAGCCCCTCGACAATTCGTGGAGAGCTTTCGTCCTGGACGAAGTTCGGAATTTCCGGTCCCTCGTGAAGGGCCTTACCGATGCCGTGGCCGACAAATTGTCTGACAATGGCAAATCCGCTGTTTTCAACGTAGGACTGAATCGCCTCGGATATATCGGAGATGCGGTTGCCTATCTGTACCTTTTCAATGGCAAGCTCCAGCGACCTGCGGGTTACCTCCAGCAGTTTCTGTTTGGTGGCGTCTACTTTGCCCACCGGCAGGGTAATGGCCGAATCACCGAAATATCCTTGGTATTCGACACCGAAATCAATCGAGATGATATCCCCTTTTTTGAGCTTGCATTTCTTCGAGGGTATGCCATGGACGACCTGCTCGTTGATGGAGACGCAAAGACTCCCGGGAAAGCCTCGATATCCCTTGAAAGCAGGCCGCACCTTTTTTTGGCCGCAGAACTCTTCGGCAATCTTATCCAATTCCCAGGTCGTTATGCCAACGTCGACACTCTGTCGTATTCGCGTCAGGGTTTCGGCAACAATCTGGTTAGCCTCCTGCATGATACGAATCTCATCGCCACTTTTGACCACCATCGCTTTTGGATCCTCTCGGGTCACGATCTCTTCCCTCTACGTCCGTCCCTTTATTCTTCCCTGTTTCATAAACCCTTCATAGTTTCTCATCACCAGATGCGACTCAATCTTCGAAATGGTGTCAATACCGACACCGACGACAATGAGCAGGGCTGTGCCGCCGAAGTAAAAGGGTATATTGAACTGGGAAATGAGGATCGTCGGCAACACACAGACGACGCTAAGATATATCGCTCCTACCACGGTAATCCTGGTCAATACCTTGTCAATAAAATCAGCTGTCCGCTTCCCTGGACGGATGCCGGGTATGAACCCCCCGTTCTTCTTGAGATTTTCGGCTACGTCATCCGGTTTGAACTGGATAGCGGTGTAGAAGAAGCAAAAGAAGACGATCATGGCGACGTAGATGATGTAGTAGTATACCGTGCCGGGGGACAGGGCGGCGGAGGCCTGCTGCACCCAGTCGACCTGAATGAAGCTGCCGATGGTTGCCGGAAACATCATGATGGAAGAGGCAAAGATCGGGGGAATAACACCGGATACGTTGATTTTCAAGGGCAGGTGAGAACTCTGGCCGCCGTAGACCTTTCTGCCGACCACTCGCTTGGCATACTGGATGGGTATGCGTCGTTGCGAAGTCTCGAAAAAAACAATGGTGCCGATAACCGCAAGCATGAAGACCAGCAGGAAAGGAACGAAGAACATGGCGATCTCCCCTGCCTTCACCAGCTGAACGGAGTTGGCGATGGCCGCCGGAGCACTGGCAACAATGCCGGCAAAGATGATCAGCGAAATTCCGTTGCCGACGCCCCTCTCCGTTATCTGTTCGCCCAGCCACATGATAAAAGCGGTTCCGGAAGTGAGTGTCAGCATGGTCATCAGCTTGAACTCGAGACCAGGGTCGAGAACGATGGGCTCCCCGCCAGGACCGGACATGCCTTCGAGGCCCACGGCAATAAAGGTGCCCTGAATGATGGAAAGGCCGATGGTGCCGTAGCGCGTGTATTGGGTAATCTTGCGCCGCCCGGCTTCGCCCTCTTTCTTCAGGGTCTCCAACTGCGGGATAACCACCGTCAGCAGCTGGATGATGATCGAGGCGCTGATATAGGGCATGATGCCCAGGGCAAATATCGAGAAATTCTCGAGCGCCCCCCCGGAGAACATGTTGAACATACCAAAGAGGGTGCTGGCATTCTGGTCAAAAAAGGAACCCAGGGCCTCGCCATTGATGCCCGGTGTCGGAATCTGCACACCCATCCGGTATACGGCTAGCATGAGCAGCGTAAAAATGATACGCCTACGCAATTCCGGTATGTTGGCTGCGCGCTGCAATCCATTCATAAATTACATCCTTGTGCTGAATCCGAAAATATCGTTTCGCCTTGCTTATCGGTTCGCTCTATTCAACTGACGGCCTCATCTGCCTCGATGACTGTTCCCCCAGCCTCCTCGACCTTGGTCTTGGCCTGGCCGCTGATTTTATCGACGCGGACAGTAACAGCCCTGGTGATCTCGCCGTTGGCGAGAACCTTCGACTTCTGGCCCCGCTTCAGCAGGCCGGCCTGCAGCAGCAGATCATTGTTGATCTCCTGGCCATCATAAAGCTTTTCCAGCTGCGACAATGAAATGATGGCATAATCTGTGCCGAATTTGTTGAAGAAACCGCGCTTGGGCAGTCTTCTCTGCAGCGGCATCTGACCGCCTTCAAATCCTGGCTTGCTTTTGAATCCGGAACGCGACTTGGCGCCCTTGTGTCCTCTTCCGGCGGTCTTGCCATGACCGGAACCGGGACCACGGCCGACACGCTTCTTATCTTTTTTCGCACCCTTTGCAGGCGATAGATTTCCCAACGTAAGCATTTCAAGCCTCCTCGATTCGCACAAGATGCCCGACCTTGGCCAGCATACCTCTGATCTCAGGGGTATCCTTGCGGGTCATGGTTTTATTCATTTTCGTAAGCCCCAATCCCGTCAGAGTGGCCCGTATTTTTTTATTACTGCCGTTTCCACTCTTGACCAGAGTAAATGTGATTGTCTCGGCCATTTTGTAACCTTTTGAAATAATATTTATTTTTCGACCTGCATCACGTGGCGTGATCGTGTCTGTCTATGCCAGAATCTCTTCGGTCGTCTTCCCACGAAGGGAGGCGATGGCCTCGGCAGAGCGCAGGCTCCGCAGTCCCTGGAGTGTGGCTTTGACCATATTGTGGGGGTTATGGGATCCCAGGCATTTGGTCAATATATTGGTGACCCCGGCTGCCTCAAGCACCGCCCGAACCGGACCGCCGGCAATGACGCCGGTACCTTCCGAGGCTGGCTTCAAAAGAACCTTGCCGGCTCCGTAACGGCCTGTAATCTGATGCGGTATGGAAACGGAGGTCAAAGAAACCTTGCACATATCTTTTTTGGCGCGTTCAACGCCCTTGCGAATGGCTTCCGGTACCTGATTTGCCTTCCCCAGACCGTAGCCGACCTTTCCTTTTCCGTCGCCAACGACGACGATGGCGCTGAAGCTGAAACGGCGGCCGCCTTTTACCACCTTGGCTACACGGTTGATATATACAATCTTTTCAATCAGTTCTTCAGTAGTTTCACTTTTAGAACGTTTAAAATCAGACAAGGGACACCCCCATTAGTACAAATTCATTAAAATAGTAATCCACCTTCGCGGGCGCCTTCGGAAAGCGACTTGACACGCCCGTGATACAGATATCCGCCACGATCGAAAACGACCCGTTCGACACCGGCTTTCTTCGCCCTTTCGGCGATGACGGTGCCGACAACCTTGGCAGCGCCGGTCTTGCCCTTTTCTTCTCCCATGTCAAAGCTCTTATCGATGGTTGACATGGATACGACGGTTTTGCCTTGAATATCATCTATAATCTGCGCATAGATATGTTTGTTGCTCTTGAAAACGCGCAGTCTCGGTCTCTCGGTGGTACCGGTGATTTTTTTCCTGATCCGGCTTACCCGTTTTGCCCTCGCCATCACTTTCGGATTAGTCTTGGCCATAATACACTTCCATATCTTTTGTAAGAGGTGACCATACGATCACACATTGTTATGCAGCACCGGACTTGCCGACCTTGCGCACGATCTGCTCGTCTTCGTAGCGAATACCCTTGCCTTTGTAGGGCTCCGGTTTTCGTACCTGACGGATCTTGGCGGCGGTAAGCCCCAACAGGTCCTTGTCGATAGAACTGAGGACGATTTTATTGCCCTCGACGGCTGCTCCGACACCTTGGGGGATTGCAAAAACCACCGGGTTGGAATAGCCGACGTTGAGGGTCAGCTCGTTGCCGGCCACGCTCGCCTTGTAGCCGACGCCTTCTATGATGAGGCTCTTCTGAAAGCCCTGATCCACTCCAACCACCATATTGTTGATCAGACTTCTGGTGAGACCGCGAAAGGCGTTGACCTTTCTACTTTCCACCCTGTTGCTGACGGTGATGGTATCGCTTTCCAGAACAATTTCGATATCTTTTAAAACATCAAGCTCCAGCTCCCCCTTGCTTCCCTTGACCTTGACGTGCTGTCCGTCAATTGTGACGTCGACGCCGGAAGGGACAGAGATTGGCTGTTTACCTATACGGGACATTGCTTCCTCCGATTATGTATGGGTGCTACCACACCTTACAAAGTATCTCTCCACCTGCATTCTGTGTACGGGCGGTCTTGTCGGTTAAAATGCCCTTCGATGTCGAGATGATCGCTATGCCCAGACCGTTGAGGACACTCGGTATCCCGTCCGCCTTGGCATACTGTCTCAAACCGGGCTTGCTGACCCTTTGTATTCCCGAGATAACCGACTCTCCTTCCGGACCATATTTGAGGTCAATGGTCAGAACGCCCTGCGCACCTTTGTCGGAGACGTGATAGTCGAGTATGTATCCTTCTTCCTTGAGCACCTTGGCTATTTCCACCTTGGTGTTGGATTTGGGAATATCTACACTGTTGAATTTTACCATTACCGCATTTCTAATCCTGGTCAGCATATCTGCCAGGGGATCGCTCATTGACATAGCGAACACTCCTTATCTTTACAAACATTAAACAAGTTGTCGGATATAACAGATAATCCTACCAGCTGGATTTGGTAACTCCGGTGATCTGCCCTTTGGAGGCCAGGTCCCGGAAACAAATCCTGCAGATGCCGAACTTGCGGATAAAGGCGCGCGGCCGTCCACACATGGGACATCTGTTGTATTTTCTCACTTGAAATTTTGGTTTGCGTTGTGCTTTCGCAATTATCGATTTTTTAGCCAAACCAACCTCCAGAAAACTCCGTGTTTCAGTTTATTCGTCGCCTACTTACGAAAAGGCATTCCCATTAATTTCAGCAGGGAGCGACCGCTCGCATCATCGGCAGCAGTGGTTACTATGGTGATGTTCAGTCCCTTGATCTTGTCAATCTTATCGTAATCGATCTCCGGGAAGATTATCTGCTCTTTGATTCCCAGGGAATAGTTGCCCCTGCCGTCAAACCCTTTAGGCGACAACCCCCTGAAATCACGAACACGTGGAAGGGAGATGTTGACCAGTTTGGAGAAGAAATCGTACATACGTTCTCCACGCAGGGTAACCCTGCAGCCGATGGGCATCCCTTCCCGCAGTTTATACGTGGCGATCGATTTTTTCGCATTGGTGACCACGGCCTTCTGGCCGGCAATCCTGGTCAGCTCCGCCACAGCACCCTCGATGATCTTGGGGTTCTGCACGGCTTCACCAAGTCCCATATTGAGAACGATCTTCTCAAGTTTGGGTATTTCCATGACGTTCGCGTAGCCGAATTCTTTGGTAAGTGTCGGCATACACTCTTTTACATAATATTCTCTCAGCGCACCCATGTATAACTCCTGACGTAAGCCTGATTCTTATTTTGCCTTGCTCTCGAGAGCCTCACCGCAGTTCTTGCAGTAGCGAACCTTGGTGCCGTCTTCGAGATATTTTCGTCCAATCCGACCAGTCTTGGTACACTCGGGACATATCAGCTGGAGATTGGAAACATCGAGCGGGGCTTCTCTTTCGACTATCTGACCCTGCTGGTTCATCTCCTGCGGCTTGGTATGACGCTTGATCATGTTAATTCTTTCAACCACAGCCTGATTGGTTGCCGGCAGGACTTTCAAGACCTTGCCTACTCGTCCTTTATCCTTGCCAGCAATAACTTCGACCTGATCGTTTTTCTTCAGGTATGTCTTACCCTTTGCCATTTTCAATACCTTTATTCTAGCTGCCTTCAGTTGGCCTGACAGTTCTGCGGACACGAACTTACAGTACTTCCGGAGCCAATGAAATTATTTTCATGAATCCCAGGTTCCTCAATTCCCTCGCAACCGGTCCGAAAATTCGGGTACCTACTGGCTCACCGGTGTTGGAGAGGATGACAGCGGCATTTTCATCAAAGCTGACCCAGGTATCGTCCATTCGCTTCATCTCTTTTGCCGTGCGTACGACAACGGCCTTCATGACGTCGCCTTTTTTGACCTTGGCGTGCGGGATAGCTTCCTTGACGGTTATAACAATTATATCGCCAATGGAGGCGTAGCGCTTCTTGGATCCGCCGAGTACCTTGATGCAGAGCACCTTTTTGGCACCGGAATTGTCGGCAACGTTAAGTATAGTTTCTGTTTGTATCATAATTCCACCTGATTATACATCAGTTACAGTTCGTTTGAGAAAAGCAGGATTCTGGGTTTAGACAGCCTGCTCGAGTATTTTCTTCACCCGCCACCGCTTTCTCTTGCTCAGAGGCCGGCACTCTTCAATCAGAACCGTATCGCCGATGTTACACATGTTCTCAGGATCATCGGCAAGATATTTGACGCTGGTCTTGACGTACTTGCCGTACAATTTGTGACGGACCCTGCGCTCTACCCGGATAACGACACTTTTCTCCATTCTGTTGCTGACAACAGAACCGGTTCTTGTCTTTCTTGATTGTGTATTTTCACTCATAATTTATCAAATTTGGAATGTGTCTTTCGATATTGGCATACAAGGAACCAGACGTGGTCCTCTCATCTAATTCGCAGCTTTTTCCCGATGTATAGTAAGAATTCTGGCTATATCTTTCTTGATCGTCTTTATGCGAGATGTATCTTCCAACGGTCTGATTTTATGCTGAAAACGAAGATTCCCCAACTCTTCCCGCAGTTCTTTTTCCTTTTTGACAAGCTCCTCGCTGGAGAGGTTGCGTATTTCTGAGCTTTTCATAACGTTTTCTCCTTGGAAATAACCTTGGTGGCAAAGGGAAGCTTATTGCCGGCCAAAGTCAGTGCCCGCACGGCAAGCGCCTCATCGACGCCGTCGAGTTCATAGAGAATCCTGCCGGGCTTGATCGGCGCCACCCAGTACTCCGGGCTGCCTTTACCTTTACCCATGCGTGTCTCTGCAGGCTTCTTGGTGATCGGCTTATCGGGAAAAACCCGTATCCAGACCTTGCCGCCACGCTTGATTTTTCTGTTGATGGCAATACGGCCGGCCTCGATCTGTTGAGCGGTCATGCGGCCGCAATCCAGGGCTTTGAGAGCATAGGAGCCGAAGCTGATGGAGCTGCCCCGCAGGGCCACGCCCTTCATCCTGCCCTTGAATACTTTTCTACGTTTAACTTTTTTTGGACTTAACATCTCTCACTCCGTCTATTTCACTGAGCACCCTCATCGAAGTCACGGCAACAGCTAAGCCGCCGGTGCTTCGACATCTTCCAGTACTTCGCCTTTGAAAATCCAGACTTTGACACCGATGATACCGTAGGTGGTGTTGGCCTCCGCCAGGGCATAATCGACATCCGCGCGCAAGGTGTGCAGGGGCACGCGGCCTTCCCTCACCCATTCGCACCTGGACATTTCGGCACCGCCCAACCGGCCGGAACAGGAAATTTTGATGCCTTTGACACCAAATCGCTGAGCTGAATTAACGGCCTTCTTCATGGCCCGCCGGAAAGCCACGCGTCGTTCCAGCTGGGTGGCAATACTTTCTGCTACCAGCTGGGCGTCGGCCTCGGGCCTTCTCACTTCCTGGATATCAAGAGTGACCGTTTTGGCAATCAGCTTTTCAAGCTCCTTTTTCAGGTTTTCGATCTCGGCGCCTTTCTTGCCGATGACAATGCCCGGCCTGGCGGTATAGAGCTTGATCCGTACCTTCTCACCGGTGCGCTCTATGATGGTTTTCGCCAGACCGGCATGGTAGAGACGCTTTTTGAGAAATTTTCTTATCTTCTGGTCCTCGAAAAGATACCTGGCATACTCCTTGTCCGCATACCAGATCGAATCCCACGTCCGGGTGATATTCAGTCTCAGTCCTAATGGATTAACCTTCTGCCCCAAAATTCAATCCTCCAACAAATGTTAGTTTCTTACGGCAGACTGCCTGCGGCCGCTGCCAATCTCATCGACGAGGAAAACGCTATACTTCGTCCAGTACCACGGTTATATGGCTGGTCCGTTTAATGATGCCGGTGGCTCGTCCCATCGCCCGAGGACGAATTCTCTTCAGTGACGGTCCTCCGTCTATGAAAATTTTCTTGATATAGAGATTGTCCACATCGATCTGTTCGTCCTGGGTGGCGTTGGCCAGGGCGGATTCGATGACTTTGCGCAAAAGCGGCGCCCCCTTCTTGGGCATGAAGCGCAGCGTGGTGACGGCTTGATCAACATCCATCCCCCGTACCACATCAGCCACCAGGCGTGCTTTTTGCGGAGATATACGAATATATTTTCCTACGGCTTTTGCTTCCATAGTTTGTACTCCCTGTGAGTCCTTAAGGGAAACGTTGTCGTTTCTTGTTTATCTCTTGCCTTTTCTGTCGGTAGCATGGCCATAGTAGGTCCGGGTCGGGGAAAATTCCCCGAGTTTGTGACCCACCATGTTCTCGCTGACGAAAACGGGTATGAATTTTTTTCCGTTGTGGACGGCAAAGGTCAAACCAACCATCTCAGGGACAACATCGGAACGCCTGGACCAGGTTTTGATGACTTTACGTGAACCGCTTTCGTTCGCCCTGGTAATTTTTTCCATCAGGTGGTCGTCAACGAAAGGACCCTTCTTGATTGAACGGGACATACCTTACTCCTTGCTAGTTATGATCTCCGCTTGACAATGTAATTGTCCGAAGCCTTATTCTTTCTTGTCTTGTACCCTTTGGTCGGAGTGCCCCACGGCGATACAGGATGTCGTCCACCGGAGCTCTTGCCTTCACCGCCGCCCATGGGATGGTCGACGGGGTTCATGGCTACACCGCGAACGCTTGGCCGTTTGCCCATCCACCGTTTACGGCCGGCTTTGCCGAGCTTTTTGCTCTCATGCTCCCTGTTGCCCACCTGACCTATACAGGCCCTGCAGAGATTGTTGAATCTGCGCAGTTCACCGGAAGGCAGCTTGACCAGTACGTATTTCCCTTCCTTGGCCATCAGCTGAGCGGCGGCGCCGGCGCTGCGAACGAGCTGTGCGCCTTTGCCTATTTTCATCTCCAGGTTATGGATTATGGTGCCAAGCGGAATATTGACCATCGGCAGGCAGTTGCCCGGCTGGATGTCAACCTTGTCGCCGGCCTCGATGGTGTCGCCAACCTTTATTCCCCGGGGGGCGAGTATGTATTTCTTTTCGCCGTCAATATAGCTGAGCAGAGCGATGTTGGCCGACCGGTTGGGATCGTACTCCACGGCCACCACCTTGGCGCTGATGTCGGTTTTGTCGCGCTTGAAGTCAATCAACCGATATTTGCGCTTGTGCCCGCCTCCGGAATGCCGTGAGGTTATACGCCCATAGTTGTTTCTGCCGCCGGATTTCGACTTGCTGGCAGTAAGGCTCTTTTCCGGCCTCTTGTTGGACAAGTCTGGATTCGTAATCGACACCTGGTGTCGTTTTCCGGCTGATGTAGGTTTATATGTCTTAATAGCCATGATTTCCCAATCGCTCCATCATCATTGTGTTCGATAGATTCTTTCAGTATGGTGCCGGCGATGCTGCAGCCGATTCCCTACGGCCCTTTTATAATTCGTCGGCAAAGTTGATTTCGCCTTCGGACAGGGTCACGTACGCCTTCTTCCAGTCGGAGGTTCTGCCGATCGTTTTGCCGACGCGCTTCTTTTTGCCCTGCATATTCGTCGTCCGGACATCTCTTACCTTGACGTCGAACATTTTTTCGACCGCATTTTTGATATCTATCTTATTTGCCTTCGGATGGACTTTTAAAACGACCTTGCCATCAACTTCATGCTGGATCGTCGCCTTTTCCGTGAGGCAGGGCCCCTTGAGTACGTCATATTGATTTTTCATGCCAAGCACCTCTTTTCAAGACTTTCGACGACGGGCTGAACCAGCACCAGCTTTTTATGAAGGAGAATGTCATAGACATTTAGGCCTTCCGCGGGCAGGACCTTGAAACCGTTGACATTGCGAGAGGATTTGTCGAGATTGACGTTACTGTCGGCAATTACTATCAGACCGTTGTCCACCTCGAGGGTGTTCATGATGCCCACGAAGTCCTTTGTTTTGATAGCCTCCATGGTGAACTCGTCGAGAACGACGAGATTGCCTTCCCGGAGCCTGGCGCTCATGGCCATGGCCAGGGCCTGTTTCCTCACCTTTTTATTGACCTTGAAGTCATAGCTGCGCGGTTTAGGACCAAAGGTGACCCCGCCGCCTCGCCACAGGGGCGATCTCCTGGTGCCGGCGCGTGCCCGGCCGGTTCCTTTCTGTCTCCAGGGCTTGGCGCCGCCGCCGCGTACCTCGACCCGGGTTTTTGTGCTGGCGGTGCCGGCGCGCCTGGCGGCCCTTTGCATGCGGACCACCTCATGAAGGACATGTTCCTTGACCTCGAGGTCAAACACCTTCTCGTTGAGCCCGATCTCACCAACCTTTTCCTTCTTGGTGTTATATATATCTACAGTTGACATTACACTCTCCTTGAACCGGATAATCCCTGGATATCGCTACTTGGTAAAGATTTTGAGAAGGCCGTTCTTGGCGCCCGGTACCGGTCCCTTTACAAGCAAGACGTTGTCTTCGTCTCTGATATCAATGACGATAACGTTCTTTTTGAGGATGGTTTCATTGCCCATGCGGCCTGGCATCTTCTTGCCCTTGACGACACGACTTGGCCAGGCGCTGCAGCCGATGGAGCCGGGAGCCCGGTGAAATCCGGAACCGTGCCCGGCACCGCCGCCGCCGAAGCCATGCCGCTTGATGACGCCCTGGAAGCCGTGGCCCTTGCTCTTACCCTGAATGTCGACAATGTCGCCGACGGCAAATAGCCCTTCCAGGGAGACCTTCTGGCCCACTGTATAGTCGTCGGGATTCTCCACTCTGAACTCACGAATATGATAAAACCCCTCGCCGCCAGCCTTCTGGAAGTGACCGGTCAACGGTTTGTTGATACGGTCCGCTTTTTTGGCGCCGAAGCCGACCTGGATGGCATTGTAGCCTTCCTTGGCCGCGGTTTTCACCTGGAGTACGGTACAGGGGCCGGCCTCGATCACCGTTACCGGCGTGGCTTCACCCAGCTCACTGTAGACGCGGGTCATTCCGAGTTTTTTTCCTAATATACCTGTTGTTTTTGGCATAACATTACCTGCTGCTTCAAATTTACTTTGAAATGCTGCGCATTACGGCAGCTTGATCTCGACATCGACGCCGGCGGACAGCTCCAGTTTCATCAACAGATCGATGGTCTGTTGCGTGGGCTCGAGAATATCGAGAAGCCGCCGATGGGTTCTCATCTCGAACTGTTCTCTGGACTTCTTGTCGACATGCGGGGAGCGCAGTACGCAAAATTTGTTAACCGAAGTCGGCAAAGGAATAGGGCCAGCCACTGCAGAACCTGTTCTCCTGGCGGTCTCGACGATCTCGGAGGTCGACTGGTCGAGCAGCTTGTGGTCGTATGCCTTCAAACGTATACGGATTTTTTCTGTAGGTATCATTATGCACCTTTACTTGATAATTTCACTGATGACGCCGGCGCCGACCGTACGGCCACCCTCGCGGATGGCAAAACGCAGACCGGCATCCATGGCAATCGGGGTGATCAGCTCGGCGGTGATGGAGACATTGTCGCCGGGCATGACCATCTCGACGCCGTCGGGAAGAGTCACCACGCCGGTCACATCCGTCGTCCGGAAGTAGAACTGCGGACGGTAGCCGTTGAAAAACGGGGTGTGGCGGCCGCCCTCTTCCTTGCCGAGGATATAGCACTCAGCCTTGAATTCGGTGTGCGGGGTAATGGAACCGGGCTTGGCCAGAACCTGGCCGCGCTCGATTTCGTCACGCTTGACGCCGCGCAGCAGAGCACCGATATTGTCG
>JBEPWT010000014.1:0-38006 GCA_041642275.1 Desulfopila sp.
CCACGAGGTTGGCGAAAGGCTGGCGCAGGAGGGATATTCTGCCCTGGTCATCGTTGTTCATGTCCACAGACCGCTGTTTCTCTGGTTTTGTCATTGCCATGGCGATGCCATGCCGCATCAATCCCCTTCACTATACTATTGGAGATCGAGTGGTGCGGCAATCACTTTATTGAGACGTCGCCTGGTAACCGTCGCCGCAGCCAAAAAAGGAGCCGGCGGAAACAGGAGGGAAGGAGCAGAAACAGATGATCACCGGAAAAGGGACAGAGGGATGTACCGCACCTGCCAGCGGCGCCGCAACGGTCTCCCCTTTGCCGAAAACAGGGAAACCGTCAAGACAGGGTCATGGAGAATTATTTGAGAATGGCAAGCGCTGCATCAAAATCTGGGTCCTGCGTGATTTCAGGAACCTGCTCGACATAGCGCACAACGCCCTCGGCATCGGCGACAACGATTGCCCGACAGAGCAGACCGGCCAGCGGCCCGGTGGTTATCTCCGCGCCGAAATCCTTGCCGAAATTAGGGGAACGAAAGGTCGACAGCGGCACGACATTGGTCAATCCTTCCGCCTCGCAAAAACGATTGTGAGCAAAGGGCAGGTCGGCAGAGACACAGAGAATAACGGTATTGTCGAGGGAAGACGCCTCACTGTTGAATCTCCTGGCGGAGGCGGCGCAAACCGGAGTGTCTATGCTTGGAAAAATATTGAAGACCAGGGTCTTACCGGCATAATCCGCCTGGGTGCAGTCTGCCAGGTCGGTCTTTGTCAGGGTGAAATCGGGAACTTTACTGCCCACCTGCGGTAATTCGCCGATGGTTTCGATTTCATTTCCCTTGAGCGTTATCGTAGCCATATGATTCTCCTCTGTAGAGGGTTACCCGTTTCAAAATAAACGGTCATTTTCAAAGCCTGGTGAAACTGTCTTAACAATAGTAATGGCTGGTGCTTTTTCCAGTAGTACCCCGAAGATTTCCCTCTCCCGGATGGCATCGGTTCAAGGGGCGGAAAATTGGGCAATGCGGCAGAGTTGAACCTGCCTCTCCATCTTCATGGGCGCAGCCGCTGATTCTTCTTGTCCCCCTGTCATGGCTTTTAGGTGATTTCTAGAGCCGCAACCTCGGTGCCTTGGTCAGCAGCGCTGCAGGCATTTGAAAACACGAGGCTAGGCGATGAGCCCGGAAAAACGCTGGGCGAGGTTGTTGTCGATGACGTAGATGCATATTTCCTTGGCGCCCCTGCTGGAATAGTGGTACTTCCTCTGCAGGTTTTCAATCATGTAGGTGACATCCTCCCGAATCTTCCTGTCGTAAGTTTTGAAGGTATCCTCGCCGAAATCCTTGACCGCCATGCGGAAGTTTTCATTTTTGAGGAAAGGTTCCAGAACCTTTTCTTTGAGATTGTGGACATATTTGCTGTGCAGATGTTCGAAGAGATGCGTCTTCGTTATATCCATGTTGTCTCGCAGTATTTCCTGGGGAAGGGTGACGGCGGTGTATTGCTTTTGCACATCGTTGCGGAAGGAGAGGGCCTCGCCAGGCTCCAGGAGCAGTTTCGACTCCACAGCGTGAAAGAAATCCTCGTCGATTTCCAGCTTTTCGCCGGTAAAAGCGCAGGTTTCCACCGAACCCGGTTCAAAATTGACAGCAAACATATAGTTTTTGATTGCCCGGTGGATCTGCGCCTCGTTGTAGTAGTAGAGTGATTCCTTGACCTCCTGGAGGATGGAATAGTTGTACATTTTCAACAGGGAATCGAGAAACCCCATGGGCAGGATATTCTTGTCCCGCTTGCAGTACTTTTTGAAGAAGGCGACCAGCATCGACATATCGATGAGCTTGTCCTCGGAAGAGTACTGGGTGTAAAACTCGTTGAACATCTTCAAAGAATCCCTTCCCGAAAGCCCCTTCCAGCCATCTTTTTCAGACTCGGCGATGATTTTCTGCCGGCGCTTGGCGGTGAACTTCTTGAAATCCGCTTCGGAAATCCATTTGGGGATGTGGCCGGTATAGATCTCCATCTTCAAAAGCTGCAGGTTCTCGTCGCAGTAGAGATCATATTTTTCCGGATCGCCAATCCAGTCGAGCATGGCCTCGGAACGGGGATGCAGCCGTGTGGCGATGATGACCCGGGCGAAATTGTGCAGCACTCGCGGCAGGAAGCTCTCGTCTATATGTTTGCCGAAAGTGTTGCGGTATATCTCCACCTCGGTTTTGAGATCGAGAACGTAGGGGATATTGATATATTCGATTCTGTCGGAGAAGGCCTGGAGATCCTTGAGCAATGTTTTGTCTTCGGGATTCATCAGGGCCAGGAGCAGCGAGGTCACATATTCTTCGGTATCTTCGATCTTGTGCACGCCGTCGCTTATTATATTGTGCAACTCCATCAAACGTTCTGTGTTGTGGGATTTTATATCCATGAGCGCGTAAATGCCGTCATTGGTCTTGGCATAGCTCGAATAGATATAATTGACCACGCTGGAGTCGCTGAAATGGGCATCGAGACAGCGCTGGACCATCTCATTGCGGTAGACGTTGTTGCGCTGCGGCTTGTCGCCCGGATTATAGACTGAGATGCCCTCGCCGATACGCCGGTTGATGATGTAGGGCCTGGCGTAGACCATCTCCAGGACCTGCCGCGGGTCATTGTACTGCCGCATCAGCGACTGATAGAGGGAAAGACAGACGGTACACGGGGTGTTGCGGAAAACCCACTCATAGCCCTTTTCGGTGAACAGCTTCCACTTGAACTCTTCGTTGTCGAGCAGGTCATCGAAAAACTGGCGGCGGGTGTTCTTGGGGATGTGCAGAACAGGATTGTCATGGCTGGGACAGGCGACCTCGAAGTAGTTGCCTGTCTTGCCATCGCTTTTGCAGACGTCCCGCATCTCTTCGGCCAACTCGCCCTTGCCCTCGTTTTCCAGATACCACGCCAGTCTGTCGGTCAGGGTGTTGAGTGAGTGAACGCCGCCGACGAGATGGTCGCGCTGCAGACGCCAGACCGTTTCATACCGCTGGCCCTCCCTGGTGGTCGAATATTCCTCGAATTTGCGCAACAGGTTGTTGAGAAAGGTCGATTTGCCGCTGCCGTGGGGTCCCTCGAATATGTATATCTTGTTCTGCTGGGCGCCGAGAGCCACGGATTCGACATGACTGGCCAACCGGTTGGCAAAAAGACGGTCGGCAAAAAAAGGCCGGTCGGAATTCTCCACGAACAGCCCGGTGCTGTCGTAGTTGATATAGTTTATGGATTCGGGGTCATCCTGGTATTCATCCTGTTCGGGATGAACATAGGTGTTGAACATGTCCGTGTAATACTGATAGACATTGCGGAGTATGGTCTCCGGCCTGCTGCTCAGTTCATCGAGAAACTGGCGGAAGGACAGCGTTGGCTGCTGTTTCCATTCGTTCTCGTTCTGACGAACATTTTCAAGTGCTTTGGTGGCGTTCGACATTGGCCTTCTTCCTTCTTTAAGCCTCCGGCTTGCCATGCGCGGGCGGAGTCGGCGGAGCCTCAGCTGATATCTTTTCTGCTTAGCGTTCGATCCTTCATCCGATACCGCACCCGCTTCCACTCCAGTTCCTGCGGCGGTTTTTCCGCCTTCTGCACTGAACCAGCGGGCAGGGTGGCGTTGCGCAGCACCGCCTCCGAGGTATCGAGGAAAACCGGCCCCCCCCAGAGATATTCAATGCCCAGCAGGGTGCCCTTGATATAGTCCCTGACCAGCGGCTTTTTTTCGAAAATATGATTGAGACAGAGACTGTTGTCTTCGCCGACGGCTATTTCCACCGACGGCGGATGATAAAGAGAGTCGAGCACCATCTGCTTGTATTCGCCGGCGTCGCGGCTCTTGACATAATACTGCCAGCTCATGCGTTCCTTGTTGAGGCGCTTGCCGGTGACGAAAAGCCGGTGCCGATCGACGAAGTCCTGGTCGAGAAAGGAATTGACGAACATCGAGTCGGAAAAGTTTTCCCGTACATGAAAGATCAAATCCCGGCCGCTGCCGACCTCATCGTCGAAGCTCTGGCGCAGCTCCCGGTCTCTGAGGTATTGAAAGGCTCTGGATATCTTGCCCTTATTGCCGAGATCCTCGAGGTAGGCAAACAGACGCATTCCCAGGGCATAGGGATTGAGTCCCACCCGGGGCATGGCCGTTACCTTGGCGTTGACGATGGCGAAATTGATCTCATGGCCGTTTATACGGTCATCGTTGAAAAAGAGTTCCTCATGCCAGTAGCTGGCCCAGCCTTCGTTGAGAATCTTGGTGCGTATCTGCGGCTGGAAATAGAGGGAAGTGGTGCGCACCGCTTCCATAACCATGAGCATCCAGCGGTTTTCTTCCCGGTTGAGAAACTGTGAATTCTCCATGAGAAACTCAAAGATATCCTGGCGCGCTCCGATCTTTTTCCCCTGCGCATATTTTCCATAGAGTGATTCGAACTCGGCATACTTGGACTGCACCGATTCAACGAAGCGGTACTCCGCCTCGGCAGGATTTTCCTTGACCATGGCATTATAGCGTTCAATTTCCTTGACATAGGAGGTAACGGAAACCTTTTTCTGCCCCTGCAGAAAGATGTCGAAATAGAAATCGAGTCTGCTCTTTTTCTGGTCGTCCTTCAAGCCGGAAAACCGCGCCAGCAGGTGATGATAGCCCACCAGATTGTCAATGGACCTGGCGAATTCGATGACGTAGTCGACCCAGCGCCCCTTCTCCGAGCGCAGTTTGGCGATCATCCGTTTGTCGGAGAGCGCCCTGGAGGAGAAGTCGTAATCCCAGGTATGACGGAAAAAGAGATTGTTCTGGAAAAAGTCGATATGGCCGATGACATGATAGAAAATCATGACATTGAGCCAGTCGGGGTTGTTGTCGTTGTAGAAAGAGATAGCCGGCCGGGTATTTATCACCGTCTCATAGGGGTTGCCGGGATAGAGTTCGTAGCGGCCCTTTTCCTTGAGCACCTCGACGTCCTGCACCCAGTAGTCGTAGAGAGTGGGAATCATGTTCTTGGGCGAGAGTTCGAGCAGATCGCGGTTGGTGACGATATATTCGAGGCTCTCCTCCTGAAAACGCAGGCCTTGCTGCCATGCCCGTTCCTTGCAGCCTTCCATAATCTTCTTGGCATGCTGGCTGATCAGTTCCATCTTGATGATTCCTCTTTGCTGCCTTCAGCTGATTTTTTTTCCACTTCCATCCCCCGCACTACCGCCTCATCATGCCTGGAGCGGCTCAGGAAATCAGTTTTCTGATACCCTCGATCAGACGCGGTTCGTCGCTGTCTTTCTGCATAACATCGAGGCGCAGCAGATCTTTTTTGTCTTCAAGCAGACGGGACCTCTTCAGGTACTTTTCCACCTCGGAACCGCCGCTTATGCCATATCCGTTTTCGGCGATGGTGATGCCCACCCGGTTGGCGTACTCCAGCATCTTCTCCAGTTGCGGCAGGGTTTCCTTGCCGGTGGTATCCCAGTCGTCACCGTCGGTGCCGTGAAAGACATAGATATTGTAATCGCGTTCCAGGCTTTCTTCTTCGACGATCTCGTTGACCAGCCTGTAGGCCGAAGCCACCTGGGTGCCGCCTGCCACCTTGAGATTGTAGTAGGTATGAAAATCATCCACCTCCCTGGCTTCAGTATCATGGAGGACAAAGCGGGTCTCCACCTGGTTTTCGTACTGGTATATCAGCCAGGAGTAGATGAGCACATGCTGGGTGACCACCAGCTCCGTCGGGTTGCCGTGCATGGAGCCCGAGTAGTCGCGCACGAAAAAGACCACCGCCTGCGATTCGTAGTCCTTCTCGCGCGAAAGGATCTTGTATATGCGGTCGGCAGGCGAGATCAGCAACTCATCAGGCCGGATGCTCTGCCCGGCGGAGATACGGCCCAGGCCGATGTTGGTTTCGATTATCCGCCGCAGCGTCGCCTTTTTGTCCAGTATCTGACCAAAGCCGCGATTACGGTCGGTGAGATCGTAGGAGTAGCGGGTCAGCGAACGTTTCTTGCCCTTTTCCTTCAAATTGGGCAGCTGGAACTGTTCGGTGAGGATACGGCCCATGTCATAGGCATTGGCATCAGTCTCGTGGGTTCCGCCCTCTCCCTGACCGGCGCCGCCTTCGCC
The DNA here is from genome assembly GCA_041642275.1 of Desulfopila sp. Taxonomy (GTDB): domain Bacteria; phylum Desulfobacterota; class Desulfobulbia; order Desulfobulbales; family Desulfocapsaceae; genus Desulfopila_A. Next base: position 6,123 of record JBEPWT010000014.1, read on the forward strand.
GCCCTGTTCCTGCCTGATCGGCTGCTCGCCGATGACCTCGCCTTCCTCGCCTTCACCGCTGCCGCCTTCGCCCCGTTCCTCCTCCTCTTCCTCGCTGATGGAGTCATGCAGCAGTTTTTCCTCCACCGTCGTCGGTACCACCACTACCTTCTCTTTGCCGTTCTGGCTTGGTTTGATCATCTTGCCGATACGGATCTTGCGGGGGAAGCCGTCCTCTTCCCTTTGCCGGTCGCGGGCAATGAGGTCATCGAGGCTGTGGGTAGAGCTCTGCGCCATTTTCATGATGGCGCCGTCGTGCACAAACTGCAGATCGTGATAATCATAGATGCCGGCAGCCGCGGGCGGGGCCGGAGCTGATTCTGCCTGGCCTTCTTCGAGCAGACGCAGCTCCTCCATGATCTGCCGCTTCTCCCCGGCACCCAGCGTTGTATCGTTCAATCTCTCCAGCAGCTCTTTTCGTTTGTTGTCCATAGGGGTCGTCTTCGGAGGAGGCGGCAGCTAGTCCGGATATTTCACCAGTTGAAATGGTCTGCTAGCCGAAAAGAGTTGTGATTGGCTCTACAAATGTTCGGGCTAATTTTCATCTTCCTGGGTACAGAAATATTCTATGGTTTTCTGGGCACAGGTCTGACAGTAGTTGAGCTTGCCCAGCATGGTATCGATCATACGATCATAGAGCTTCTGGTTCTCCTCGTTGGTCCTGTTGGCCAGGGCGCCGATAAGGCTGCCGGCACCGGCGATGTCCGATTTCAGGCGCACATCGGTGACCGCCTTGACCAGTTCCAGGTTGTCCATGAAATCGTAGTTTGGATCGACTGAAATCTTCTGTCCGTATATCTTGCGGATGGAGGTGCGGAAGGTCTCCTTCTGCTCCCTGGTCTTCAGGCCGAGACGGTCTTCGACCGAGTCGATGTAGCGTTCGTCGATCTTCAGCGCCTGGAGCTCGCCCGTCTGCGGATTCTTGTATTTCCACATCCTGTCTGGCCCGAGATTTTCAGCGTCGATGCCGATGATCATATTGACATAATGCATGACGTCCTTGCGGATGGCCAGCGGCTCATCCATATAGGCATTGAACATCTCCGTCATGATCCGCTCGCGGTACAGCCCCCGGGCGATCTTGAGATCGTCGAGAAACTTGGTGCGGTCATTGGACTCGGAGACATAGTCGAGAATGACCCGCTCTAGGGCGTGAAAGATGTCATAGGCGAACATGCAGGAACCCTCATTGGTCTCCGAGCTTTCCAGCAGCAGCTGGATGGAGCGCCCCAGGTTTCTCTGGCCGAGGCCCTTCTGGCCGAAACGCTTGGTGATATCCGGCTCCTGGTTGAGGGTGTCGATGACCTCCGAGAGGGTCTTTATGGATTTTTCTCCGGCGACCTCGCCGGAGGCCAGCTTCATGGTTTCGATGGTGGTCAGCTTCTCGCTGCGGGGCAGGCGGGTCAGCACCGCGGCAATGGAGGCGGCGTAGTTGAGGTTGGGGTCCTGATGCATGGCCTCGCCGGTGAGCGTCGACTTGGCCTCGTTGCCGACGGCATAGGCGGTGAGCTCTCGCTGCAGCTTGTAGTTGGTGTTGTGGGCCACATAACAGATGCGGCAGCGGTCGACGATGGGCGCCTCCTCCTTCTCCGCCAGGAAGCGATTGAATTCCGAATTATTGCTGGTGGCGATGATCAGGGTGTCGATGGGCCATTTATAGCCATCGATCTCGATGGTCCGGTTCTGGATGATGCCCAGGTATACCTGGACCAGATCCTTTTTATTCTTGTAGATCTCGTCGCTGAAGTGGATGCCGCCGCCGGCCACCCGGGCCAGCGCTCCGCGCCGCAGGTCGAAGCGGTAGGGGTTGTTGGTGTCGGTTATGTGCAGCAGCCTCTGGATGGACTCTTCGCCGAGCAGGTCGACGGCCGAGGAGGTGATTTTGTCCTTGGCCGGGTATTTTCCCGTCACCGTTCCCAGGCTCTCCGTCAGCGGCACCGGCACGATGTCGATGTGCTTGAGCATGTCGTCGAGCTTACCGTCCCTGTAGTTGCGGATGTCATTCCAGATATAGGCGGAGCAGGCGGCGAGCGGCCGATAGTTCTCGTACCATCTCCCCATCTGTACATCGTCGAGCCGGTATCTCCTGGCAAGATATTTCTGCGACTCCTCCATGCCTTCATGAAGATTCATCGCCAGAATCATCGGATCCTCATAGGTCTGCGACTCGACAACCTTGATATTGCCGTAGCCCTCAAGCTGATCGAGACCGGTAAACCTGAAGGTATATTTGCGGTTTTCCGGCAGGGTAAGAAAATTTCTGTAGAGGTTGCAGATATATTCGACCAGAAAGGTCTTGCCGTTGCCCGGCTCGCCGACCAGCACGAAGGCCATCTCCTTGGAGGACCCTCCTTCGGCCGCATCCTTGACGAAAGAAACGAAGGAGTTGATCTCGTCGTACATGCCGATTATATGTTTTTTGCCCTCCCTGAAAACAGTGAAATCGAAGGTGGTCTTGCCATTGACCAGCACCTTCTGGATCATGCCCTGCAGTATCATGCGGGAAACGCTCTGAAAGGCGTTTTCAAATACCCGTTCGCCCTTTTTCACTGCCGTCAGATGATGATGAAGCGTCATGTTCTTGTTTGCTGCCATCTTGGCCTCCTTGAGCCATTACCTTTAACGCGCTGTCGTTTCTTTATTATCCTCATAAAACTCTGTTCTTTTCAAGGAAATGTTACAATTGGCAGGGCTTCGAGCCACTCTTTCCCCGACGGGGTTTCAACTGGTAATCTCCACTATGAAACGGTATCTATTTAGAGTTGAAATACAACGGTACTCTTCCCTTTTTTTCATTCCGACACGGGCGTCGCTTTTTCATGTGAGGAGATTCATGCCCGGAAAAACCTTCGCCATCTATCTGGAAATTACGCATATTACTGCGTCTTCACCGATGGTGAGGAAAGCGGGCATGGTTCTGGACTGTCGCCAAAAATCAGAGAAGGTTTGCGGAATCGAGGAAGGATGCACTCACCATCGGCAGAGCGATGTTCCTGGAGTTTGAAGAGCCCGGAGGCACTTTTGAGTCAGGCAAGCCGGCGCTGCGGGAAGATGCCCAACCGGCGTGTCCCTTATCCCTTCCGGCACCAGGCATAGGCATTCTGGAACATGCGCATCCAGGGGGTGACCTCCAGATCGCTCATTTCAGCTGGCAGATAATGCGCCTGCCAGGGCAGAAAGGCCCGCTCCGGATGCGGCATCAGGGCCAGATGCCTGCCGTCCTCGGAGCAGAGCCCGGCGATGCCCGCCGCCGATCCATTGGGGTTGAAGGGATAGTCAAGCGTTGGTTTGGAGTGGTCATCGACATAGAAGATGGGGGCCAGCCCCTCGCTCAGAACTCTGTGTTGAACGGCAGGGTCGGGAAATATCAACCGCCCCTCGCCATGGTCGACATGGATGCCGAAAACCAGCTCTTCCATGCCGGCCAGCATAATGGCCTGTGATTTTTCGATCTTCACCGTCGTCCATCGCGATTCGAAACGACCGGATATGTTGGAGACAAAACGGGGCTGCTCGTCTGCCTCCAGTCCGCGCCAGGGCACCCAGCCGAGCAGGCCGAAGAGCTGGCAGCCGTTGCAGACGCCAAGGCTGAAGGTATCGCTGCGCCCGTAGAAAGTATCAAACATCTCTTTGAGGCGATCATTGAAGAGAATGGTCGCCGCCCAGCCCTTGGCCGACTCCGGCACATCGGCGTAGGAAAAACCGCCCACCGCCGCCAGGCCGCGAAAACCGTCGAGATCGATACGCCCTTCGAGCAGATCGGTCATACAGACATCCCAAGGTTCGAAACCGGCGGCGTAAAAGGCGGCGGTCATCTCCCTGTCGGAGTTGGATCCTTCATCGCGGAGGATGGCGACTCTGGGCTTGTTTTCCCGGAGCATCACCAGGCGATCGCTGGGCTCGGGACGAAAGCTCAGGCTGTAGGTCGGACCGATGCGCTGGAAAATGTTTCTTTTCTCCTCGTCGGCATACTCGAAGTTCATCTGCAGACACTCGAGCTGGTAGCTGGTCTCCTCCCAGATTTGCCTGAGCACATGCATTTTTTCCTGGAGGACGATGTCCTTGTTGTAGGAGATGGTGATCAGGGGCTCAACCACGGTCCGGCCAATCTCCTCATAGATGATTCCGGCGATGTCGAAGTGATATTTCACCTCTGCAAGCATGTCTTGGCGTATTTCCATGACAATGCCCAACTCCTCGGAAAACAGCGAGGCGATGGCCGACTCCCAGCCCTGGACATTGACCTTGAGGCCGCAGTTGCCGCCAAAGGCCATCTCCAGCAGTGTGACGATGAGCCCGCCGTCGCTGCGGTCATGGCCGGCGAGAATCAGGTTCTTGTCGATGAGCTTCTGGACGGTATTGAAGCACTTCTTCACTATCTCCGGAGAGCGCATGTCCGGAACCAGGTACCCTATCTGTCGCTGCGTCTGGGCAAAGGCGGAGCCGCCGAGGCGGTTGTAGTCCTTGCTCAAATTGATGAACAGCAGTACCGAACCGGGCTCTTTGATATCCGGGGTGACCACCTTGGTAATATCCGGCATGGCGCCGTAGAGCGAAATCACCAGCTCCCGCGGCGACTTGACCGTCTGGTCGCCGACGACGGTGGCCATCGACAGGCTGTCCTTGCCTCCGTCCACGGCGATGCCGAGGGTGATCATACAATCGCGCATGGCCCTGGCGGCATCGTGAATGGCGGCGCCCTCGCCTGGCAGCTTCGGCGCCCACATCCAGTTGGCCGAGCATTTCACCTGTTCCAGATCTTCCACCCGGGCCCACATCAGATTGGTCAAGGCTTCGCCCACGGCCATGCGCGCACCGGCGGCGGGATCAACCAGCATCTTCACCGGCTGCTCGCCTATGGCCGTGGCCATTCCCGTCCTGCCGAGGTAGCTCTGGGCGACGACGGCGACGTCGCTTAAGGGCAGCTGCAGGGGCCCGCAGCACTGCTGCTGGGCGACAAGACCGGTTACGGCACGGTCGACCTTGTTGGTGAGGAAGCGCTTGGAGCCCACGGACACCAGACGGAGGACATCATTGAGGGCGTCGATCACCTCCATTTCCATATCGAAGGCCAGAGGCATGAGCTCGCGGTCGATCCGCCTGTCTTCAAAAACTTTCTGGGGGATGTTTCCCAGCAGGGCGTCGAGCTCGATATCCACCGGCGTGGTGTTGTTCTGCGCATCATGGAGAACGAAGCGGAGATCCCCGGTCACCTCCCCGAGCACCTCGCAGGCGACCTTTTCCCGGAGGCAGATCTGCTGGAAGCGTTCGATATTCTCGGGACGAATGAGAAAACCGGCGCGTTCCTGGTACTCGGCCACATAGATCTCCAGCACCGACATGGTCGGATCGCCCACCCGGATATTGCGTATCTCCACCCAGCCGCCGGAGTCCTCGACCAGTTCCTTGAGAACGTTGGCCGGGCCGCCGGCACCCTGATCGTGGATGACGTCGATCAGTGTCTTGTCGCCCATTTCGTTGCAGGCCCGGATAACCCGGTTCATCTTCTGCTCCATTTCCGCATCGCCGCGCTGAACGGCGTCGAAATCGAGATCGGAGACATTCTCGCCCTGGAGCATGCTCGAGGCGGCACCGCCGCCAAAACCGACGCGATAGGCCGGACCACCCACCTGGACAATGAGCATGCCCTTTTCCTGCGGGCATTTTTCGATATGCAGATGATCGATCTGACCAATGCCTCCGGTGAACATGATCGGCTTGAGGTAGGCCCAGCGCTCACCGTTGACGAGCTGCAGATCGAAAGACCTGGTGAAGCCCTGGATCAGAGGCTCGCCGAATTTATTGCCATAGTCGGAGGCGCCGTTGCTGGCCTCGATCTCGATTTCCAGCGGAGAAGCCAGATTTTCAGGCCCCGGAGAGCTGCTCTCCCAGGGAAGCCGGTAGCCGGGAATGTTCAAATCGCCGACACAGTAGCCGGCGGTGCCGGCAATGACGAATGCCCCGCGGCCGGTGCCCAGGACGTCGCGGATCCGCCCGCCGGTTCCGGTTTCCGCACCGGGAAAAGGCGCCACGCCCGTGGGAAAATTATGGGTCTCGGCCGTCAGCAGCACGTCGTAGACCACCTTTTTTTCCCGAAAAGAACTGGGATCACCGGGGCTCGCGGGCAGCAGCGTCGTTATCTCATAACCGGCGATGACACTGGAATTGTCCTTGAAGGCCACGATCGATCCCCTGGGATTGGCCCTGAGGGTGTCGCTTACCATTTCAAACAGGGTGGCATCGCTGGCTTTGCCGTCTATGACCTGCTTTCCTTTGAAAAAGCCGTGGCGGGAATGCTCGGAGTTGGCGTTGTTGAGATCCATGATCTCAACGATGGTCGGATTACGGCCATGCTTCTTGACAAAGTAGTCATAATAGAGCTTCCGGTCCCACTCATCCATGGAGATGCCGGGTATCTCCTCCAGTGCCCCGGGCCCCTTGGTCATGAGATCGACCTCGTATACCGGCTCCGGAATGACGCCGGTGGCAAAACTGGTCAGAGGCTCGGGATAGTGACATTCGGTCATGCGGTCATGATGGCTGGCGATAAACTCGTCAATGTCAAGGCCTTCAGGAACCAGATATCTCCGTGAACGTTCGATGCGGGAAATGGTCTGCAGTCCGATGGCCTTGCAGATCGATACCATGTTGGAGGACCAGGCCGTGGCGAAATTGAGTCTCGGCCCTACCTCGACGACCCTGTCGCCTGTCAACAGCGGCGAGGACGACACCGTCTCGATCAGCAGACCGTCTGCCAGAACCAGCCGTAAACATTGCATTTCCCTGTCGGTCAGGGGCTGCGTCGATTCGACATTAAAACAGTATGCCCGTGTCTCATCAATGGCTCTATAAAGCTGAACAACGGTGGGTCCCATGGTGTAATCCTTTATAATCCTGATATATTTATATAATGATCTTTGCCGGCAGGCGGATCCGGCAGGGCATTGCTGCCGACGAAGGCCGCAGGCAAGCCGACGACCGGCGCCTTTCGCGAGGGCATTTAACCATAACCAGAAGGCTTCGTAAAGCCAACACCGATTCTATTTTCCCCGGCCCGACGGCTGAACCGGCGGCAGGAGTGCCGCCGGTTCAGCCGCTGCGCCGAAGGAGCATCTTCACCGGCAGGCAGCAACCGTTCCAAGGGTATCAGGCATGAGAGAGCAGCATGCGCTCGAGTTCCGGCCCGACCGCCTCCCAGTCGACGCAGGGACGATGAAACCCCTTGGGAAAAATCAGCGGGCAGCCGAAGGCCGAATCATCGATGTAGATATTGCCGTGCACCTTGGGACTGTCGGTCCAGCTTTTCTGCAGCGGATTTTCGTTGACGGCATAGAGTTCGACCCCCTCCGCCGCCAGATATTTTTTGGCATCGCTCAGTGCTGTTTGAAAAAGCCTGCTGTCTGAGCGCATGGTCCAGAGAATCAGCCTGGCTCCATACTTGTTGAACTTTTTCATCCATTTGATTGCGCCAGGAACCGGTTTGCCGATTTCTGGAAATTGGTGATCGACGACAGTGCCGTCGAAATCAACGCAGATAATCATACAGCTTCTCCTGGGAATATCCGCCCGGCGGACGGGAACTTCTGAGTTCTTTTGCAACGACAGAGGCAGCCCTTGGATAACCCCGGGACAGGGCCTCTGGCGTTTTTTTTCGCCGGCTCTGCCTTGAACTCTGTTGAAGACGCCAAGCGGCATGCTTGCCTCAAAGAGCTTCAGCAGGTATATAGGAACTCGAAAAGACAAAAACAACGAATCCTCGAATCCCCATCTCCACTGCCGGCGACCGGCAATCGACAACGAGCACTGGTTATGTCATCCGCCCCTCTCACCCCCGAATCGCCTTTGCATATCTATTACCTCGAAGGTAGCATAGCAAAAGACGAAAAAATTGTTAACGAAAACTATCTGGGAACCTGGGAGGAAGACGGCTCCTCCTTCGTCTTTTTCCGGTGCACGGCGCCGGAGTCCATTCAGAGGCTGCTGGAGCAGAATCCGCATCTGCGCCTCGTCGACACCTATGAGATGACCTACGAACAATGGCAGGGCGGCAGACTGGAGCCATTGCGGATAGGCGGCTTCCTCCTTGTCCCTCCTGGCTCTCCGGTCCCCTCCGGGGAGCCTGAGACGGTCATCGTCCTCGACCCGGGCGTGGTCTTCGGCAACGGACTCCACCCCACCACCCGCGACTGTCTTCAGGCAATCGAGATCGCCTGTGCCAGCGGCGGGGTGCAAACCATGCTCGATCTTGGCTGCGGCACCGGCATTCTCGCCCTTGCCGCGGCCAGGCGCGGCTGCAGTAGAGTTGTGGCAATCGATTGCAACCACCTCGCCTGCAGCACCGCCAGAGGCAATGTCCTCGGCAACGGCCTCGAAGAGACCATCATGGTGGTGAATGCGCAGGCGGAGGCGTTCACCTCCCTGGCCGCTGACCTGCTCGTTGCCAACATCCACTACGGCATCATGAAGGAGATCATCCGTACCCCGGGCTTTCTCCGCCAGAAATGGTTCGTGCTCTCCGGACTTCTGCGCAGCGAAGCGGCCAAGGTCGAACAGCATCTGTCGTCACTGCCGGTGCACATTCTGCGAAAATGGCGGCACGACGGCATATGGCATACCATCCTCGGCATAACCGAGGCGTGATGCCTCCGTGGCGGCCGCCGCCAACAGCAGGCAACCTTCAGGAATCTTGATTATATCGGCAGCGAAGGGTAAGATAGCCAGCCAGCGCCCTCATCAAGCTTTTGGCAGGCAAGAGCGGCGACATCAATATAAATGTCTCTATCATCACCCTGCTGGCACTGGGCAAATACATCATCTTATGAGGCTGCTCCAGCCTCTTTCTCCCATGAGGGATACCGCGCCATGGATACTTCGTTCGCCGAGCTGAAAAAACATATCCGCTCCATTCCCGACTGGCCCAAGAAGGGCGTAGTTTTCCGCGACATCACGACAATGATGGAAGACAGACTTGTCTTCCGGCGGGTAATAGACGCCTTCGTCTACCGTTATCTCAAGGAAGAGGTCGACTCGGTGGTGGCCATCGACGCCCGCGGCTTCATCATGGGGGCGCCGCTGGCCTACCTGCTCAACACCTCCTTCGTGCCGGTGCGCAAAAAAGGCAAGCTGCCCTACGATACCATTGCCGAAAGCTATGCCCTTGAATATGGCGAAGCGGAGGTGGAAATGCATACCGATGCCCTGCAGGCAGGGGACAGGGTACTGCTGATCGACGATCTGATAGCCACCGGCGGCACCATGCTGGCCGCGGCCCAGCTGATCTCCCGGTTGGGCGGGGAAATCATCGAGGCCGCAGCCATCATCGACCTGCCCGACCTCGGCGGCAGCGACAGGCTGCGCCAGGCGGGAGTGAAGGTGCATGCCTTCTGCGCCTTCGAAGGCGACTGAAATCCGACGCCTGGCAATATCGCAACGCGGGCCCGCGCGGCTACTGCTTGAGCGTGAAAGGCACGAATTTGCCGTCCTTGACAGTCACCATGGTAAAGGCATCGATTGACAGGCCGCTGTGGTCCGTCGGCGAGAAGTTGAATTCTCCGGCCGTCCCGAAATAGCCCGTGGTATTCTCAATGGCCTGGCGTACCGCCATCTTGTCCGGACCCTCCTTGGCAACAGCTTTTGCGAGAATCATCATTGCGTCGTAGGAATGGCCGCCGAAGGTGGATACCTCTTCACCGTAGCGCGTTTCATAGGCGTTGATATAGTCCATGAGGAATTCTTTCCTCTCGCCCTCGGGCAGAGAATCGGCAACGATAAGTCTGCTTGCCGGAAAGATAATTCCCTCGGCTGCGGCACCGGCGGCTTTGACGTATTTGATGTTGGCAAAACCGTGGCTCTGGAAAAGCGGCACGTCCCAGCCTATCTGCCTGATGTTTTTGGCAATAATCGACTGCGCCGGAACAATGGACCAGTTTATCACCGCCTCGACGTCACCGTTGGCCTTGATCTTGGCGACGATGGCGGAGAGATCCGTGGCCTTTTTGTCATAGACTTCGCTTTCGACAATGTTGATGCCGTATTCCGGGGCGATGGCGGTGACCTGCTGCTTGCCGGCTTTACCGAAACCGGTGTTGCCGGTGAGAACGGCAACGTTTTCTATGCCCATCTCCTGCATGGTCATAAAAATCTTGTGGGCCGCCAGCGAGTCGCTCGGAGCCGTTTTGAAGACGAAGGGCGCCACCGGATTGACGATCAGCTCGGCCGAGGCACAGGAGATGAGGATTGTTTCATTGGCGTTGCAGAGCTTTTTGATTTTGAAGGTCTCGCCGCTGGTGGAGGGACCTATTATGGCAAATACCTGCTCCTCTTCGATAAGCTGTTTGGCAAAGGAAACCGCTTTTTCCGAACTGCCGCCGCTGTCCTTGACGATCAGGTCGATGGTGTGTCCCCCGGCCAGTCCTTCGGCGTTGACCCGCTCAACCAGCATTTCCAGAGAACGCAATTCCGGTCCGCCAAGAAAGGAGGCCGCTCCGGTAACCGCCAGGATGGCGCCAACTTTGATGGTTGCCGCCACAGCCTGGACAGCACTGAACAGCAGCGTGCCGGCGCACAATACAAGCATACAGCCCGTCGATTTGAACTTTTTCCTCAGCATCCGTGACCCTCCCGAGCTTTTTTCGTCTTGAAGTATGACGAGTGTCCATCTTGAAAATCCTGCGCCTGGGCAACTATCTGTTTCGTCGGCGCATGTTCGCTTCATCGGTATGGAAAAACACATAACTACACAATTTGCACCTCTTTTTCAAACACTGTCTGCAGCAACCGTTTTTTTCTCACCGGCGGCGATGGTTACCGTCTGACAACACACAGCGCCGTCCACTGCGCAAAAATCGTTACACACCGGGAAATAATTTGACCATGCATCTGCTTTCCTCCACAGAAACCAGACTTTTTCACTGCCATTCCGACATCTTGCTTTTGTGGTACGGTGATTGCAAGTGAACACGCTAATGGTGATAATCTCGTAAAAAGTCATCGAAGCCGCCGGGATGGGCTCTGCGATAAGCGCAGACTTCGAGAAAGCTCGATATACCAGGCGTAGTCTCTGAAACGACGTAGATCGAGCTTTTTACGGGTCCATCAATGTTCACTGCTTCTTTGCAATAGTGGCCTCTCAAAAGGTGAAGATAATGCGCCGCACCACAGCCCTGATGCTCATCCTGCTGTTTTCGGTCATGTTTCTGCCGGCATCTGCCATGGCCGTCAACGCATCCGGCAAATCAGAAGCGCCATCACCGCCGACGCCGGTCAAGCTTGGCTCTGACGTCAACAGCCTGGTGTTTACCGGTACCGTCAAGAAAATAGACGACCAGGCCGTTCTGGTGACATCGAAAACCACCTATCTTCTCACCGGAGGCAACTTCGACGGCATCGTCGGCATGAAAGTAAATATAATCGGCAAGATCATCCAGGAAGGGGCCATTGAGAAAATTTTGGTGGCCCGGGCCCAGCTTGCCGACAGCTAGATTTCTACAACAGTCTTTTCGAGATAGTGGAGGGGTGTCGATTTCTCCGAGAACTCCCCTGCTTGGCGTATCATTAGCCCCCCTCCACTGTTTTTTTACAGCTGCTCCAGGGTTCGCCGTCCAGAGATGAGGTCGAGGCAATGTTTATAATAACGCAGAGTTTTCCCGAGGAAAAAATCCTTTTCGCCAGCAATTCCAAAGCTGAGGCCAACAGCTATTTCCGCCTTCAGGTCCAGCACGGCCAGGGATGGTATGAACTCTGGGAAGAGGAAAGCGACGTTCCCCTGCTGGCCGACGGTGATCGTTTCTACGCACCCTACAATCCGGACAAATCGAGCAGTCGCCGCCTGCCTCCGGAAAAAGATCGGGATGCCAGCGGTTTTTTTTCAGCCGCTGACAAGCACAACCTCATACTGACCACCTGGGAGTAGAAAGACCGGCTTCGTCGCTTATGCTCGCAGGCAAAAAGGCTATTTATAGTCGGAGACCTGGATATTGTACTTCTTGATTTTATAATGAATTGAACGCCTGCTGATGTCGAGGAGTTCGGCGGCACGCTTCTGGACACCGTTGGTCTGCCTGAGAGCGCGAATTATGGCATCCTTTTCACTGCTTTCTATGGAAAACGATCTTTCGCCAGGCTCCGCCGCATGCAAATCCTGCTCGAAGGCTTCTTCGGGGTTCGTCAACTGCAGATCATCGGGCATCAGCCGGTTGTCGCGGCAGAGCACCACACCCGCCTCCAGGGCGTTTTTCAACTCCCGCACATTTCCCGGCCACTGGTAATTTTCCATCCATCGCAGTGTTTCCTCGGGAATTTCAGCCACCGGGATACCCTGGGACCGGCATTGCCTCTCGACAAAATATCGCGCCAGGGCGCCGATATCCTCTTTCCTCTCCCGCAAGGGAGGCACACTGACGGTTATCACCCGCAGCCGATAGTAGAGATCCTGACGAAACCGGCCCTCTTTTATCTCCATGGGCAAATCGGCGTTGGTGGCCGAAATCACCCGGCAGTCGACTGACATCTCTTTGACGGCACCGACCCTCCGGATGGTCTTCTCTTCGAGAAAACGCAGCAGTCTGCTTTGCATATCAGCAGATATATTGCCGATTTCGTCGAGAAAGAGCGTACCGCCGACGGCGGCCTCGATCAGGCCCTGCTTGTCCTGAACGGCATTGGTGAAAGCCCCCTTGATATGACCGAAGAGTTCGCTCTCCAGGATACCCGGAGGAGTGGAACCGCAGTCGACGACGATATAGGCCTTGTCCCGACGCGAGGAATGATTGTGCACCGCCTTGGCTATGCACTCCTTGCCGACGCCGCTTTCACCGAGAATGAGCACATTGACGTTGCTGGCGCCGACCTTCTTGATCAATGCATACAGCTCCTGCATCTTCGGGTTGCTGCCCCAGTAAAAGTCATCCTCGATCAGCGGCGTTTCCTGGTCGAGCGCAGGCTCGTCCTCGGCGCTGAGAAAATCGCGGATTTTGGCGACCAGCATCTTGCCATCGAAGGGTTTGGAAATATAGTCCACGGCCCCGGCCTTGACGGCGGTAACCGCATCGGGAATCGTGCCGTAGGCGGTGAGAAAGATCACCGGAATGGTCTGATCCTGTTTACGGATCTCCAGAAACAGATCCAGGCCGCTCATCTCCGGCATTTTCATATCGGAAATAATAAGATCCACCTCGGCCTGAGCGAGAACCTTCAAGGCGGTGGGTCCGTCGGCAGCGGTTATCACGGAGTAGCCGGCAGCCGACAAACGTGCATGCAGTACTTCGAGGATGTTGGTATCATCATCGACAACCAGTATTGTTGCCGAATCTCTCATATCGGTTTCCTTTTTTCCTGTATCTCCTGATCGATAGCCTCGAAGATGGATATCTGGTGCTCGAGTTTGCGTATGGTTTCCTTCAGCTTTTCGATTTCCTGTTCCTTCATGCGTGCCAGTTCCCCTTCCTCCCTGGTGGTGACGTAGCGGATTTCGGCCTGCTGCTCCAGGCCGTCGACCTGCTTACCAAGGGCTACTGCCATCATTTTCGGATTTTCGATAAAGTTGATTGTCTCGGCAGTGGGTTCCTCCCATTGCTGGAGAAGAATGAAGCCATCTTTGAGTTCGGCTGTAGTGTCGGCGGTGGCGATGGCGACACAGGCCAGGCCGTATATGGCCTGGTTGCGGTAGAGCGGCATATCGCTGGTGTTTCGAACGGCCGAGAACAGTTCCTCCGCCAGATCGTAATTGCCCTCGTAGAAGGCATATTCCGCCTGCAGGAGCTTACCCGCCTCGGCAGGAGGAGGAGGCTCCTCGAGAATGCCGTTTAAACTGTCTATGGTCTGCACCACCTTGCATCCGGACAGGCCCAAAAACAGAACGGCCAGTAATACATACGAGAAAATCGTTGCCGGAAAATATATCTTCAGCATGCCACACCGTAAATTTTCGATCATTATTCCCAGAGTAAACCTCATACGTGTTAAGACTTCAAGCAGCCTTTTGATCGATTTCGCAGGGCAGTGCGCAGAAAAACGAACAGCCGCCGTCCTCATTGTTTTTAACGTAAATTTCGCCACCGTGAAACTGAATAATTCTTTTGGAGATACTGAGTCCGAGGCCGACGCCGTCCGTATGGTTTCTGGCATTTTTGGCCCGATAGTATTTGCTGAATATCAATGACTGCTCCTTGTCGCTTATGCCGGGGCCCTGATCGACAATCCTGTAAACCAGCATATCCCTGTCGCCGGTCAGGGAAAGATAAATGCCGATCTCGCCTCCCCGGGGGGAAAACTTGATGGCGTTGTCGAGGAGGTTGTAGAGTACCTGCTGCAGCTCTTTTTTGACGCCGATCAAAACCGGCGGATCCCCGAGCTTGTGCAGCTTCATGGCCACTGATTTGGCTTTGGCCGTCGGTATAAGGCTGCGTGATACCTCCAGCACCAGCTTGTTGGGATCGATGAGCACCGGTGTTACCTTTCTCGAATCCGAATCGAGATGAGAGACTTGCAGGAGATGTTTCAGCAGGTCGCTGATGCGAAAAATTTCCGACTGGGCAATTTCCAGAAATTTCGTCTGCTTTTCATTGGTGGTGCCGAGCACTCCTTCGAGGATCATGTTGACCGACTCGCGAATGGAGGAAAGCGGCGTGCGGATTTCATGACTGAGGGTTGCTATGAATTCCGAGCGCAGATCCTCTTCTTCCTTGAGTTGCCGGCTCATATCATTGAATGCCGCCGCCAGCTCGCCAAACTCATCCTGACGGTCGATGTTGATTTCCTCGGTATCTTTCTCCGAGGAGATGTTTTTGAGGGCGTGCTTGAGTTCTTTGAGCGGCTGCAATATGGACTTGGAAAGGAACAGGGCTGCCGCCAGACCGGCAATGATGGTGATGCCCATGCCGATCAGGCCGTTGCGTACACTCATTTTTCCGCGCCTGTTGATGTCGAGCAGCAGCTGCGAAATCTCGATCTCGTTATCGATACGCGCCGCCGAAATGGTCTCCAGCCAGTCGTTTATTTTCTGCTCCGAGGCCCACCTCGCATCCTGGATCTCCATGACCGCCCTGCTGATGCGCTGAGCCTTGACATGGCCGGCATAGCTGGCGGACAGTTCCTTCCAGACCGGGGCCAGCGTATATTCGGCGGATTCCAGGGCCAGCAGCTTGTCGAGACTGTTCTCGAAATTGCGCCGCCCCTCATCGAAGTAGTTTTTATAAATATCCTTATCGAGAAGCCTGTATTTCTTGTCGTTGGTCTCCATGCTCAAGAGGCTCTCATAGAGTACCTTGGAAAGAGTCGATACTTCGTTGTTTTTGCCGACGATTCTCTCGGTCAGCGCCATTATCTGCTGGGTATTGGTAAACAGCACAAGCAGCGTTCCGTAGAAAATCATTACAAAAAACAAAAACAATATCAATAGCTTATGCGTTATACCAAGCTTGAATTTACGCATTCTTTTCAATGAGATTCTCTGATTTGGCAGTACATGAGGACATTATATTTGGCAACCCCTGCGAAGATGCCGGCCATTGTACCAATTTATCGCCAAAAATACTCCAAGTATTCATAGCAAACCATTGTTCAAATCACAGGTTCTGATAGAGAGCGGTCATGGGCATGGCGGCCATGGCCACCAGGATGACGAACACCGGCGCTATCAGGTCGGAAATTTCCTTTTTCCGGCCTTACCTCGCTGGCGCTTCTCCCGGTTTATCTTGCAGCAGCTCCTGCAGTGCCGTCTGGCGCCTGCCGGTATCCTGCTGCCTGACGGCCATGGCCAAGGCTTTGCGGCTGCCGACGAAAACGGCGAGCTGACGCGCCCTGGTGAGCCCCGTATAGATGAGGTTGCGGTAGAGCATTTTGAAGTGCTGGGTCAGAACCGGCACTATGACGGCGCCGAACTCACTGCCCTGGGATTTATGGATGGTTATGGCATAGGCAAGGTCGAGCTCGACAATGTCGTCGCGCCGGTAGACCACCTCCCTGCCGTCGGGGAAGAAGGCCACGACCATGGTCAGACCGACGCCGTCCGCCGCGCGGATGATGCCTATGTCGCCGTTGAAGACATTGAGGTCGTAGTTGTTTTTTCTATGTATGACCCGGTCCCCGGTACGGAAAAATTTCTCCCCTACCTTTATCTGCGCCTTGCCCGCCGCCGGCGGGTTGACCGCCTGCTGGAGGACGGTATTGAGATTGGCGGTGCCGAGACTGCCGCGGGTCATCGGCGACAGCACCTGGATCTCCTGCTGCCGGCCATAATATTTGGGAATCCATTCCAGATAGAGCTGGACCACCGTCTGTTGCGCACTCAGACCGTAATGGAGGGTCGACCAGGGATGAATCTGCTTTACCACGGCCTTCAGCTCATCCACCGCCCCGGCGGCCCGCTGGATTTTTTCAATATCGGCATGGCTAAACTTCGACGGAATGACAAAATCCTTTTCATAGGACGAGGAGATGGTCTCGGCGGTGCGGAATTCATAGGGCGTGCCGAAATCATCGTGCTCGGCAAACCATCGGCTGTCCTTGTCGGCGAGCCGTTTAACCCTGGCTATGAAGCTGAGCTGCTCCAGGGTGGCTTCGTCGGAATCGCAGAACAGGCAGTCGCTCTTTTTTTTCCAGATCTGCGGATACTTGAAGGGGGATTCGATTTTTGGCGTTTCACCCCGATTGATCTGATGGGCGTAACGGACGATATCGCTCCGGCTGGCCTGGCGGAAAATTCGGGTGAGACGAAAACAGGGAACCGCCTCCGAGGCGATGATGTCGCCCAGCACATTGCCGGCCCCCACCGAGGGCAGCTGGTCGGCATCGCCAATGAACAGCAGACCGCACCCTTCCGGTACGGCTTTGAGAAGAGCGGCGGTAAGGGTGACGTCGAGCATGGAGCATTCATCGACAATGAGGAAATCACCGTGCAAGGGCTTGTCTTCATTACGGGTAAACGATCCCAACTGCCATTCGAGGAGGCGATGAATGGTTTTGGCCTCGCGGCCGATAACCTCACTCATGCGCTGGGCCGCCCGACCGGTAGGCGCCGCCAGCAGTACCTTCTTTTTCAGGAATTCAAGCAGGCGAACGATGACCAGGGTGGTGGTCGTCTTGCCGCAGCCCGGCCCGCCGGTGAGCACCGAGAAAGAGCGGTCGACGATGGCGGCTACCGCCTGCTCCTGCTCCGGGCTCAGCTGCAGTCGCTTGCGGCGGCAGTAGCTTTGTATCCACTGTTCTGCAGCATTGGTGTTCTGCGGCATTTGCTGCCTGAGATTTTTCAGCTTGGCAGCCGTGAACAGCTCGTCGTAGTAGAGGCTCTTGGCGTAATAGCAGACCGTTGATTTGCCGGCGGCTTCCTGCCGCAGGCGGGTGCGCAGCTGATTTTCCTCTTCCATGCGGGTGAGCACCTCGTCAAGGAGCGCACCGAGATTCATGTCGAGCAGATTCTCCACTTCGCTCTCGATCTGCTCCCGGGTAAGATAGCAATGCCCCTGCTCCCTGCTCGAGGCGAGAATATGGCGGATTGCCGCCGTAATCCGTTGCCGGCTTTGCCGGGAAAAACCGATGCTCAGGGCCACCCGGTCTGCTGAAAAAAAGCCGATGCCGTAAAAATCCTGAGCAAGGCGGTACGGGTCCTCGGTCACCCTTTCAATGGCCCTGTCTCCGTACTTCTGGTAGATGCGTACGGCAAAAAGAGTGGAAATCCCGTGGCCCTGGAGAAATATCATGACCTCGCGGATCACCCTGTGCTCGTACCAGGCCTCCCTGATCCTCTGCAGTTTTTTCGAGGCAATGCCCGGCACCTCGGTCAGACGTTCAATATTCTCCTCGAACACCGTCAGGGTCTCGCCGCCGAAGTGGCGGACAATGCGCCCGGCGGTTTTCGGGCCCACCCCCTTGATCAGACCGGAGCCCAGGTACTTCTCCAGGGCGCCGGCCGAGGCCGGTTTGTGTTCCAGGGCCCGGCTGGCCTCAAATTGCCTGCCGAACTGGGGGTGCACGGTCCAGCAACCCTCGAATGCCATGGTGGCCCCGGCAAAGACCTGGGTCTGATGAACGGTGACGGTCACCAGCTCCCCCGGGTTTCCATACGGCTGGACCTTGAGCACCGACCAGCCGTTTTCCGGATTATGGTAGGTGACCCGCTGAACGATCCCCTTGATTTTCTCAGCCAAAAAAGCCATCGCTGCCGTCACGGCTCCTGGTTCAAAAAAAGATAGGCCTCCTCCACTGCAGCGCTCCCGTAGATGTCTTCCAGACGCAGGACTATGAAATGGCCGCGAGCCATGTTCTGGAAATGATCGATGAACAGGGTATTGATTGCCGCTCCGCCGGCGGCGCCGAGAAACGGCAGAGACTGGGCCGCAACCTTCTCGCTTACCTGCAGGCCGAAACGGGAGGAAACCTGCGAGATCATCCGTACCAGCGCCGGGGCCGAGGTTTCCGTCACCCCCCGGGCGGCAATGTGGTGGACGGCATCGTTGACTGCCTTGGCCAGGGCCGCCCGCACGGCGAAATAGCCGGTTTCAGCGCCGTCGTCACTGGCTTTTGGACCGCCCAGGGCAAAGACCTCGATGCAGGCAACCTGTATTTGCGGATCACCCAGGTCATGGCTCTCGCTGCGGGCGATATCGGCGATGGAGCGCAGCATCACCGTGGTGGAGGCCGGCAGTTCGACGCTGAGCGCCGGCAGCCCCCAGAAGCCGCCGGCGGCTCCCAGCCCTGCGGCCATGACCTTGTGCAGGCGATTAGCGGACTGGCCCCCTTTATCTTTTCTCAGGGTCAGAAGCGCCGAGTAGACAGCGGTTTCCAGGGCCTTTCTCGTTCCCTTGCCAACCATCTCCGCCCACCCCTCCGGCAACAGGTCGAAGGCCTTTTCTATGGGCGTGCCGACAACGTTGGTAATTTTAGCTGCCAGTCCCGGATTTTCCAGCAGATTCCTGGCATATTTGAGATCATCAAGATCAGCTTGCGACATCTCCATAGCTACTCTCCTTTGCTGTTGGCAGGACGCACGCCCCGATATTTGACAGTATATGCAACACTCCGTGTATTTATCATGAAATTATCATGAAATGCTCGGCCAGCGTACAGGCCTCGTTCTCGCATCAGCCATAGCCCAGCAGAGAGGGATCGGGCAGTTTCTTGGCCGGATCCCGGTCTTCATTGGCGCTGGTTACCAGCACCGCCGATCTGCCCGGCAGCGGACATTTGGTCTCGCAGATACCGCAGCCGATGCAGAGATCGTCCACCACATAGGGCTGTTTGATCACCACCTCGTTGCCCGCGGGGGCAACCATCGACACTTCGGCGAAGCGGATGGCCTTTTCCGGCGTCGGACAGTGTTCCTCGCAGACCATGCAGGGTATGGCCTTGGCATAGGGCAGACAGCGGTCCCTCTCAAACCAGGCGTTGCCGATGACGGTCTTGTGCTTTTCCGCAAGACTCAATTGCCGGATCGCCCCGGTGGGGCAGGCCTGACCGCAGAGCGTGCAGTTAAACTCGCAGTAGCCGGTGCGGGCGACGAGCTTGGGCGTAAAGATCGCATCGAAGCCGCCCTCCAAAAGAGCGGGCTGCAGTGCATTGCCGATGCATACCTGCATGCACTCGGCGCAGCGGACGCACCTGCCGAGAAATTCCTTTTCCGGCAGGGCCCCCGGAGGCCTGATGAGCAGGGGATCATCTTTTTTCGCCAGTACATCAGCGCCTTTGACCGCCGGCAGGACGATCCCCGCCGCCAGCACCCCCAGAAAATGCCTGCGGGAAAAACCGGCGTGAGCCGGCTGCGGGCCGGCGCCGCCGAAACCGAAGGAAATGACCCCTCGCGGACATTTGACGGCGCACTCGATGCAGAGGTTGCAGCGGGCCATATCGACACCACGTTCTTCGTCTATGGCCCCCATGCGGCAGACCGAGGAACAGATGCGGCATTTGCCGCAGATCTCCGAGCCCCCCCGGGTTCTGAACAGGCCGCGCCGACTGAGAATGCCGATCATCGCTCCCAGCGGACAGATATTACGACAGTAAAAACGTTTCTGCACGACTTCCAGCAACAGCACCAGCAGCAGTATGAACGAGCTGAGATAGACGAGCTCGAAGAATTTTCTCTCGGCGGGCAGCACCTCATGCCGCAGCCAGCCGTATATAGGCTCGGTGACGGCGTTGACAAAGGCGGGCGCCTGGTTGTAGGTGAAGGTGAAAAAGCCCTCGATACCCCCATGTACCGCCGGGTAGACGCTTTGCGCCAGGCCGCGCACGAGAATGGAGAAGGGATCGAGGTAGCCGGCGATATGAAAACCGAAAAAAGCCAGCAGAAGCGCCGCCAGCAGCAGCAGTCGGCCCAGCCGGGGGTACAAGGTTACGCTGCCGCCGCGGTCGGTGGGCAGAGCGTGCCGGCAGCCGTCCAGCAGCGTTCCCAGAGGGCAGAACCAGCCGCAGAAAGACCTGCCGGCAACCAGGGCCAGGGCCAGCACCAGCAGCGCCGGCAGCATCAGCGCGATCACTGTTTTCGCCGCCAGCATGGTCACCGTGGCGAGAAAGGGATCGAGGCGGAAAATGATATTGACGATGTATTCAAGCTGGTCGGTGCCGGTATAATCCGTTCGCAGGAACAGAAAGAGAAACAGCGCCAAAAATATCAACTGGGAGATCCGTCGCCCGTAAAAGTAGAGGCGATACCTGGAGGCGGCAGTACGGTGCCTGCTCATACCCGTCCTTTTACGATTCGCATGGCATCGACATCCATTTCGCCAAGCCCCATTTTGTAAGCGGCAACGGTCGAGCCGATCTCCTCGGGCCGGAGATCGAAGAGAGTAGTGGCCAGGGCGTCGGCCGCCACCGGATCACGGCTGGCGATGATGGTGTCGGTGACCTTGACATCGCTCAACCTGCCTCCCTGGGGGCCGTTGGCCAGCAGTATCCTGGTGGCATCGACCACCGTCAGCGTCGGCCGCAGCACGGTGGCCAGGTCAGCCAGTTTCTGAGAGATATCGAAATGCAGGCTGCCGCGGTTGCCGCCGATGACGCCCATGGAATTTTTCAGGCCCAGGGTCAGGCGGCTCAGGCCATGATTCTTGGCCACCGGCACGTTGATGTAGCAGTCGGCATCGAGGGCGTCTTTGTATATCTGCCAGCGCTTCAGCGATTTTCCCCTTTTGATGTCCACATCAACGAACTTGCGGTCGTCGATATGCTCCAGCCGCAGCCGTTTGTCGCCTACATCCTCGAGGATTTCCTGGATGCCGCTGTTGACGTAGCAGCGCCGCCGTTCGTTGCAGGTTCTGTCAAAGACCTTGACCTCGGCGGCTCCCGCCTCCAGGGCCATCTCCGCCAGGGTACGCACCACCAGCGGATGGGTGTTGGCGCCTGTTTCCGGAGAACGGTCCCAGCCGATATTGGGCTTTATAACCACCCTGGCGCCCTTGTCGACAAAGGCGCCCATTCCGCCGAGCAGAGACAGCGCCTCGCGCACCACCGCCCCATAGGAGGCCCCGGTGACCACTGCCACTTCGGGGCTGGGGGCGGCTGCCAGCACCTCGGTTATATCGATAAACGAAACCGGCATGCCGGCGCCGGCGGTCAAGGCGATTGCCCTTTGTAAAAATCTGCGACGATCCATGCTTACCTCCATCATGCTTGAAGACGATCTCTGAGAATGACTCTCAGTGCTTCTTTTCTGATACTTTACAGCAAAACAGCAGAAACACAAAAGGGACAAAGCAGATTCCGCTCTGCGGACACCATCGGCTCGCCAGTGGCAGAGGCGGCGCTCAATAGCGGCGACGGCAGACGATAGCCCCGGGTCAATTTTCAGCACTGGACATTTTTTCCTTGAATAATCGGCCTTCCAGGGACTAATCTCAGGCCGACGTCACCTCTGTATTTCCTGCTGGTTACCCCTGAAACTCAGCCTATGCCGTTTTTGACAAGGCGAGACAGAGGAATCAGATATTTCGTTATACTCACCAACGGCGAGGCTTTTCATGGACCTGGATGAGATGCTGGTTATCCTCAAAGATATTTATGAAAACCGCATGCCCTTCAACAGGCTGCTCGACATTCGCCTGGACACGCTTACCGCCGCCGAGGTGGCGGTACGCATCGATATGCGCGAGGCCCTGATCGGCAACTTTATCCGCAATATCCTCCACGGCGGCGTCATTTCCGCGGTCCTCGACCTCACCGGGGGCATCGTCGCATCGGTGGAACTGCTCAAGCAGCTCGAGGGCAAAGACGAGGAGGAGATGGCCCGGCAGATGGCCCGCATCGGCACCATCGACCTGCGGGTCGACTATCTGCGGGCCGGCAAGGGCGAGTATTTTCTCGCCTCCGGCTCCGTCCTCAGGCAGGGCAACAAGGTAGCCGTCATCCGCACCCAGCTGGTGAACGAGCGCCAGACACTGATCGCCGCCGGCACCGGTACCTATCTGGTGGGCTGAACTGCAGGCTTCGGGGGCTATCCTTTTTTAAACAGGGGGATGGGAGAAGGGCAGAGAGTGTTCATCTGTCCAAGATCGGCACCGCTGCAATATCCTTTGGACATATAGCCGCGGTCGAAGGCTTCTTCGGTGAGCACCTGCAGGTGGGTGTGATAAAACCAGTTGCCGTTTTCCGGGAAATCGCCAATTTCGGCAAAAATCTCACCGGCGGCGACGGCCGTACCGGCAGAGGGCAGGGTGGCCCTGCGCAGATGCCCGTAGAAGCTGTAAAAGGTTTGGAAATAGGGGCTTTCGTGGCGAAGGAGGGTGAAGCCGCCGTAATTGCCCTCGCCGGCTTCATAGCCGCTTTCGGCCACCTCCGCCGCCAGAGGCGCGTGCAGGGGCGTGCCCAGGTCGACTATGATGTCGAGTCCCAGGTGGATGAAGCGGTTTTCCGCCGCCATCTGCGGACAATCGGCCAGCAGTGAGCGGCGGTTCTCGAGATAGGCGGCGACCCCCCAGCTGTACTCCTTGCCCATGGCGGCCTCGAGCCGGCCCTGAAAGGCACGCTGATCGCGCATGTCGATGCCCTCAAGCAGCGGACTGCCAGAGGAAAGGTCGGCGATGAACGGATCACCGGCAAGCCCCATGAAAAGTGGACGGTGGTCGATGCGGGAACTATAGAGCATAAAGGGATAATGCATGCCGGACACCTCTTTGCGGCTAAAACGGATCAGGACAGCAGATCAGGACAGGGCGAAGTCGGTGGTCTTCAGCAGGCCGCTGATTCTGGCCACCGGCGTGCCCTCCGTATTTACCTCCACCCCTTCCGGCCATTGAAAATCAGCGGAGATTGCCTTGAAGTACTCGAGGTCATAGGGCGAGAGTACCACCGAGAGGTTCTCGCCATGACCCTCGAGTCCGGAGGACAGGCCGAAGTCGACCTCGCCCACAACCGTTTTGATGATATACCGCGGCACTTCCCGGCCGCTGCCCTCCCGGCGGACCTTGGTGGCGATGTCGATAACGTCGTAGAGCGCCACCGGGTTGTCGCTGTTCCAGCTGTTCTGGAGGGGCAGGCCGGCGACATAGAGATGATGGAACTCGATGCCGGCCTGCCGGCATTTATAGGCGAGCTGGTGAATGGCGTCCGGGCGGTCATTGATGCGTCCGAGCAGCGGCGTATTGCAGTATACGGTAATTCCCCGGTTGCGCAGACGCCGGGTCAGCAGCCCGTGAACTTCGTCTATCTCCTCGGCTGCCAGAAACTGGGTTTCGATCTCCAGCCGCTGGGGATCGGCCAATGTCAGCCTGTTGAGACCGGCCAGGGCGTCGACGACCGCCGGCGTATAGGCCTGGGGCGCGTAGTTGAACTTGAGGCTGCGCAGCCGCACGGCGTTGACGTGGGGGATGTCATAGAGCTGGTGGACGATGGCGCTGATTTTGCGGAGCGAATCGACGGCGTCGACCTCGGAGAGAATGACGACGTCGGTTATGCGCTCGTCGCCGCGGATGTAATACAGCTCCTCCAGGGGACAGTCGTCGGCGACCTCCACCCTGGTTTCATGGACCCGGGAGATCTTGAACGAGCGGGTACCGGCCAGCGACGGCGTCATCTTCTCGCTTTCGATCACCAGCTCCTGGACCGCTTCGACACTCTCGGCCTGGCTCATGCCGCCGCCGAGACGCAGCGGACGGGCGCCGAGAAACAGCGCTTGATCGCCGATTTTGGCCATGTACTGGATATCGATGGTGCCCTCCTCGTTGACCCGGATATTTTCCAGTTCGTTGGCAATCGGGGCGAATTCCTTGAAATAATCCGGGGTGTAAGGGCTGCGGATCCAGATGAAGTTGTCGTTGTCCTCCACCGGTTCCACCGCCCAGCCGCTGGTATTCCAGTCCATCTTGCCGATCGGCGTCGCCGTGCAGATCCGGGGAATCACCCGGTCGGAGAGATGGGCCCGCAGATAGGCGCCGGCGGCTATCCCCTGGGAAATGGGCGACCAGTAGACGCTGTTGCCGTGAATGGGGCTGCAGGGAATATAGATATAATGCAGCTCCGCCCCGGCTCCCCGCAGCATGCTGAAAAGCCGCACCAGCTCGGGTCCCTGGTCGTTGCAGCCTTTGAGAAAGGGGGTCTGCACATAGACGCAGATGCCTCCGCGCGTAAGCTCGCCTATGATCAGCAGGGCCTGGGGCGATATCTCGTCGGGGTGGATGAAGTGGGTGGCCACCTCCAGGCGCTTGCCCTTTTCCTGCAGCTCCAGATTCTTGCGCTTGAGATAGGTGAGCAGGGCCGCCTCCTTGTCGAGGAACATGTGCGGGTAATAGGCGATGGAGCGGGTGGCCAGGCGCAGTGTCTGCACATGCTCCACCTCCAGCAGACCGTCGATGGTGCAGGCCATGTTCTCCATATTCATGAAGGGATCGCCGCCGGTGACCACCACCTCCTTGATCGAAGGGGAACCGGCCACATGCTCGACGGCGGCCCGGACGTCCTCGAGGGTGGGGTTGGCGTCGTTTCTGGCGTCCTTGTGCTTGCGGAAACAGAACCTGCAGTAGACCGGACAAGCCATATTGAGCAGAAAAATCACCCTGTTCTGGTACATCTGTTCGAGCAGACCCTGATGAAACTGGCCGATCCAGGTATTAGTGTGGCCCACCGGGTCGAGTTCCTCGACGAAGGGCAGATACTGATAGGCGACATTGCCGGAAACCCGCATCTGCCGCAGGGTATGCATGGAAAGACGAACGGGGTAGGTATCGATCACCTTCTGCATATCGGCCCGGTCGTCCTCCGGGATACTGATATTGGCGACCTGCTCCAGCTGTTCGGTGGATTTGATGGAGAGGAAGCGGTTGCCCGGCAGTGCCACTTCGAGGACGGCCATCAGCAGCAGATGCGGCAGCTCGACGCCGCCTATGGCGATCGCCCTGTGGCCGTCGGCTTCCGTCAGACAGCCGAGCAGTTCGGCGAAGAAACCTTCGTCATCCCCCTCATGGCCGCAGGCCCGCAGCAGCCGTTCATATCTCTGGCTGCCGCTGCCGTCGCGGATTATCTCGAAAAAGGTCCGGTCGATAAAGGGATATACGGCAAGCTGGTCGAGAAAGCCGACAACGGCGGCAGAGAGCTCCAACAGGCCGATCTGCCGCTCCTCCCCCGAATGTTTCGAGACCATATTCACCATCACATCTTTTTCTGCCATTTTGCCGCTCCCGGAGTCACTGCATTGTTCTGCCGGCGGCTGCATTGCCGACCGTCGCCTGCCGGAAAAGGCGCGCTGGCGCCGCCGGCACAAATTTCCATTTGACATTCCCTCAAAAATCTGTCAACTTTAACTATTATAGTAATCATTTTCCCATAATAGTGGAAATTTTTTATACTGCTCCGAATTCGCAATGTCAAAAGGAAAATACTATTTCTCGAAGTCCCTGGAAAAGGGGCTGCGGATACTGTCTCTTTTCGACGGCGAGACTCCAGTTGTCAACCAGAGTATGGTGGCCAAGAAGCTGGGCCTCAACATGACCTCCACCTATCGCTACATCAACACTCTGGTGGAGATGGGATACCTGGACAAGAATCCCCGGACCAAGGAAATCCGACCGGCGATCCAATGCCTGCTGATGTGCGTCAATCTGATGCAGGCCACCGATAATCTGAAGATTATCCGCCAGGTCGTCGACGATATCCACAGCGGCCACAATATCAGTATCGATGTCGCCATCGCCGTCGAGGATACCCTGGTACGGATCTATCACCGGGAGGCGGAGGAGGCGCTCACCTACAGTCTGCCGGAGTCGTCGAGAAACTGTCTGCACAATACGGCTCTGGGCAAGGCCTATCTCGCCAGTCTGCCTGACGAAGTAATGGTCGACAAAATCAAATCCATGGCGCTGGTGGCCAAAACCGAGAAAACCATCGTCGACAAAGAGATTCTGAAAGAAGAGATCAGATGGGCCAGGGACCGCGGCTTCGCTTTGCAGGAAGAAGAATATCTCCCCGGCGTACTGGCCATTTCCGCGCCTCTCTATGATCCGGTCACTGCACGTGGGGTGGGGGCGGTTTCCTTTGATTTTTCAGTACTGGAACACAGCACGAAAAGCATACAACAGCAGTACGGCGGCCTGATCGCCGCAACCGCTGAAACAATTTCCAAACTGCTGCCGCCGATTCCGGTTCCGGCCCAGCAGTGAGCAGGAGAAAAATGGAACACCAAACCGCAGCAGAAGGCCTGCGTTCCAAAACAGCAAAGAACAGAAAATACACCACCCAAACGCTATGAAATCCGACAGCTGGAAACCCTGGGCGCTGCTGGCCCCATCTCTGAGCGCAGTTTTTTTTCTTCTGGTCATACCCGTCTGCTTCATCATCGTCTACAGCTTCTGGCTGCGGGCGCCGAGCGGCGCCGACATCGCCGCCTTCCAGTTCGGCAACTACGCCAAGTTCTTTGAGGATTTCTTCTATCCTGGCATACTCCTGCGCACCATCCGCATCGCCTTTCAGACCGTTTTTCTCTGCGTCATCCTCGGCTATATTCCCGCCTATTTTTTCTACCGCAGCACCAGCCGCTACCGGCAGATCTACCTGCTGCTGATCATGCTGCCCTTCTGGATAAGCTTCATCATCCGCACCATGAGCTGGATAAACATCATGGGCGATTCCGGCTTGATCAATCACTTCCTTCTCAAGATCGGCCTCATAGAAACGCCTGTTTCCATGCTCTACAACGAGTTCACCGTCCTCATGGGGCTGATCATGTACCTGCTGCCCTTCATGGTACTCAACATCTACGTCAGCCTCGAAGGCATCGATAAAAGCCTGCTGGAGGCGGCCAGATCCATGGGCTGCACCGAATGGCAGGCCTTCCGGGAAGTGACGCTGCCGCTGAGCCTGCCCGGAGTCTCCGCCGGCTGTCTGCTGGTCTTCGTGCTGACGGCGGGCACCTACCTGCCGCCGATGATTTTGGGCGGCCCCGGCAACGACATGATCGCCAACCTCATTTTCAAACGGGTCATCGGTACCCTCGACTGGCCCTTTGGCTCTGCCATCAGCGTTATTTTGCTGGTATTGCTGTTCGTCATTGTCTGGACCTACAACCGCTACCTCGGCATCAATCAGATATTCAAAACCTTTCAGGGAAATTAAGTCATGCGCCATTTTTCCATCGGCTGGTCGCTGATCAGGCTCTACACCTTTCTCGTCTATATCTTCATGTTCATCCCCATCGTCGTCGTCATCGTTCTGGCCTTCAACCCCAAGCAGTTCGGCATCTTCCCCATGGAAGGCGTCAGCCTGCGCTGGTTCATCAAGCTGGCCCAGAACGAATCGATCATCGACGCCTTCCAGAATTCGCTGATACTGGGCGCCTGCACGGCGGTGATCTCCACGGCCATCGGCATCCTCGCCGCTTTGGCCTTTATCCGTTTCGAATTCCCCGGCAAGAACACCATCAACACCCTGCTGCTCTCCCCCATCATGATCCCCGAGGTGGTCCTCGGGGTGTCCCTGCTGCTCTTTCTCCGGTTTCTGCAGCAGCCCAAGAGTTTCGCCCTGCTGCTGATGGGCCACGTGGTGCTGACCCTGCCCTATGTGCTGCTCATCGTCCAGGCCCGGCTGGTGGGCATCAAGAAGGAATACGAAGAGGCGGCAAGATCACTGGGAGCCAACGGTTTCCAGACCTTCAGGGAAGTCACCTTTCCCCTGCTGCTGCCGGCCATTCTCGCCGGCGCCCTTTTTGCCTTTACCATTTCCTTTGACGATATTACCGCCACCCTGTTCTGGGCCACGGCGGAGAACCAGACGGTGCCGGTGAAGATTTTCAGCATGCTGCGCAACTCCATCAGTCCGGAGATCAATGCCCTGGGCACGGTGATGATCGTACTCACCGTTGCCACCCCGCTGCTGGCGGGCTATCTGTCGCGTAAGTTTTCCAAGGTGAAGGCGTAGTGCCGCCGCGCCGTTTATCAACTAAAAAGAGAGGAGAAGACATGACTATCGTAACCACAGAAAAACTCGACCGGGTCCACGAGGCCTACAAAAGTGGGAAAATCAGCCGCCGGCAGTTCATCAGGTACCTGACCATGGCCGGCGCCACGCTGGGCATCATGAGCTCGCCTTTGGGCCGGATGCTGGGCGAGGCCAGAGCCGCCGAGACCATCCGCTTTGACGGCTGGGGCGGCATCGTCTCCGAAGCCTTCCGCAAACATGCCTTCGATCCTTTCGAAAAAGCCACCGGCATCGAGGTCATCGACGGTGAATTCGGCGACATGAACTCCTATCTCACCAGAGTCAAGGCCTCCTATCCGCCGGGCGGCGAGTTCAATATCGCTCATCTCAGCGCCGTCTTCGACTATGCCCGCTACGTCGATCTGGGCTTTTCCACGGTGCTGGACGAATCGAAGATCCCCAATCTCAAAAATGTCATGGAGGCCATGATCAAGCCTCTGCGGGAGATCTCCGGCGGCACGCTCTCGGCCGTACCCTACGATCTCGGCCAGACGGGCATCGCCTACAACACCGATTACGTCAGCAAGGAAAAGGCCGAGAAACTCGGCGCCTCGCTGCTCTGGGACAAGGAGCTCAAAGGCAAGCTGGGCAGCTGGGGCGGCGACTTCCGCACCAATATGTGGTATGCGGCCCTGCATACCGGCCAGAGCCCCAACGACATGACCGATCTCGACGCCATCTGGGCCGCCCTCAGGGAACAGCGCGACCTGATGAAAAAATACTGGAGCTCCGGAGCCGAGCTCATGAGCCTGCTGGCCAACGGCGAGATCTACGCCACCGTCGCCTGGTCCGGCCGGGTGGCGGCACTGCAGCAGGAGGGTCACCCCATCGGCTATCTCTCCCCCGAGGGGACCTACTCCTGGATGGAATACCTCTTCGTCCTCAAGGGCACCGATCTCGAAGTCGCCCAGAAACTTTTGAACTTCATGCTCGAGCCGGAGGCGGCCATCGCCGTCGCCGAGGGCCAGAACTATCCGCCGAGTCTCGATCCCACCAAGGTCGAGCTCACCGAGGAAATCAGGGAACTGCCGGCCTTCGACCCCACCGGCAAACTCAAGGGCTACCTCTTCGCCGAACCCTCTTACTGGAACGCGCATCAGGTGGAGTGGACCGAAAAGTGGGACCGCATCAAGGCGGGAAGTTAAAGGCGGCAGTGGCGATAATCAGCGGTATATGACAACCGGGGCCGGGCAGTGGAAAATTTCGCTGCCCGGTCGAACACCAACAGGAGAGAGCAAAACGTGGCAAGCGGCAAGAAAGAGCCCATGGTGAAGTTCAGGGGCATAATGAAACGCTTCGGCAAGGAGATTGCCGTCGAAAAAATGGACATCGATATCGAAGAGGGCACCCTGGTCACCCTTCTCGGACCGTCGGGCTGCGGCAAGACCACCCTGCTGCGCATGGTGGCGGGACTCGAAGAGCCCACCGAGGGCGACATCTACATCAAGGGCAAGCGGATCAACGACACGCCGATTCACAAGCGCAATTTAGGGATGATTTTTCAGAACTACGCTCTCTTCCCGCACAAGAACATTTTCGACAACGTCGCCTTCGGCCTCAAGTACCGCAATGTCACCAAGGGCGAGATCCGCGACAAGGTCACCCGGGCGCTGGAAATGGTGCGTCTGCCCGGTGTTGAAAACCGCATGCCCGGCCAGCTCTCCGGCGGCCAGCAGCAGCGCATCGCCATGGCCCGCGCCATCGTCATCGAACCCGATGTTCTCTTGATGGATGAACCGCTCTCGGCACTCGATGAAAATCTGCGCGAGGAGATGCGCCGGGAGGTGGACAATCTCCAGCAGATGCTGGGCGTGACCACCATCTTCGTCACCCACGACCAGCGCGAGGCACTGTCCATGTCCGACAAGATTCTGGTGATGAAGGACGGCAGGAAACAGCAGGAAGGCGATCCGCAGACCGTCTACAACAAACCGATTAATCATTTCGTCGCCGACTTTCTCGGCCATTCCAACTTCATCTACGGCACCATCATCGAAGTCGACGAGGAACATGTCAAGCTCGAAATAGAAACCGGCGACATTCTCATCGCCGACAACAAGGGCAGATTCTCCAAGGGCGAACGGGTGGAACTCATCGTCCGGGCCCAGCGCTTCGATCTTTTCCCCAAGGAGGAGTTCACCCCGGTGCAGGGGCTCAACTCCTTCGAAGGACGGATCAAGGACCGCAGCTATATGGGCGGCGAGGTGAGCTATTTCATAGAACTCAGTAAAGACAGGGAGATCCACATCATCTCCATGATGCGCACCAGGATCTATGAGATCGGCGAAAAAGTCAGCGTCCAGGTGGCGCCGCACCACTGTCATCTCATTCCCATTGAAGAATAGGCCCGAAGGCCTCACCAGCCCCCTGCGAGAAAAGCCATGCTCGATTTCGACCACCTGCAGCAGCGATTCAACAGCCGCTATCCCGGCCAGTATCTCACCGTCGACTCCCATACCCAGGGAGAGCCCACCCGGCTGCTGCTCGGCGGCTCGGCGGAGCCCGCCGGCGCGACCATGCAGGAAAAGAGACAGAGCTTCATGGACAACTGCGACCAGCTGCGCCTGCTGCTCACCAGCGAGCCGCGCGGCCACCGGGACATGTTTGCCGCGGTCCTCACCGAAGCGGTCAGTGCCGGGGCGGAGTTCGGTCTCATCTATATGGACGCCAGACGCTACCCCTATCTCTGCGGTCACGGCACCATAGGCGCCGTCACCGTCATGGTCGAACTCGGCCTCCTCGACTACGGCGACGGTGACCACACCATCCTTATCGATACGCCGTCCGGGCCGGTGCAGGCCCATACCCGCATACGCCGGGGCCGGGTGGAATCCGTGGGTATTGACATGGTTCCCTCCTTCGTCTACAGGACCGGCTGCCGCCTCGAGCTGAGACATTTCGGCGAGATCGAAATCGACCTGGTCTACGCCGGCGGCTTTTTTGCCATGATATCGGCCGCCTCCCACGGCATAGACCTGGCAAGTGCAGAGCCAAACGACCTCGTCCGCCTGGGCATGGCCGTCATCGATGCCGCCAACGATCAGCTTACGGTCCACCACCCCCACCGGCCGGAGGTGGAAACCGTCGATGTCGCCGAATTCTATCAGGAGAAAAACGACAGGGAAAAAAGCGGCAGCGGCGTGGTCATCTACGGCGAGGCGCACATGGACCGCTCTCCCTGCGGCACCGGCACCACGGCGAAGATGGCCCTTCTTCATCACCACGGCAGGCTTCGGGCGGGGGAAAGCTACAGCAACAGCAGCCCGCTGGGCACCGTTTTCACCGGCAAGATCATCGAAGAAACGAAGATCGGCAGCCTGCCGGCGGTTATCTGCCGGATACGGGCCGGCGCCGTCATCACCGGCTTTCACCGCTTCGTCCTTGACCCCCGGGATCCCTTTCCCAGGGGTTTCCTGCTCTAATCCCTTCTTGCTGATCAAGTGATCAAGCAGT
>JBEPWT010000015.1:0-34034 GCA_041642275.1 Desulfopila sp.
TAAAGGAAACATCGCTGTCGATGATGTCCTCAGGGGTACCTTCGGCGATCACTTCACCACCGCCCTCGCCGCCTTCAGGGCCGATATCGATGATCCAGTCGGCGGTTTTGATGACATCGAGGTTGTGCTCGATAACGACAACGCTGTTGCCGCGTTCGACCAGCCGGTTGAGGACGCTCAACAAATGCTGAATATCTGCCGGGTGCAGGCCGGTGGTCGGTTCGTCGAGAATATAAAGCGTTTTGCCGGTACTGCGCACGGACAGCTCCTTGGCCAGCTTGACGCGCTGGGCTTCGCCGCCGGAGAGAGTCACTGAAGACTGACCGAGGGTAATGTAGGAAAGGCCGACATCATGGAGCGTCTGCAGCTTGTTCTTGATTGCCGGGATGTTTTCGAAAAACTGTAATGCTTCATCGACGGTCATTGCCAGTATTTGATGAATGGTCCTGTCGCGGTAGCGGATTTCAAGGGTTTCCTGGTTATAGCGCTTACCGTTGCAGGTATCGCAGACCACGTAGATATCCGGAAGAAAGTGCATGGCGATTTTGAGCAGACCTTCACCTTCGCAGGCCTCGCAGCGGCCGCCTTTAAGGTTGAAGCTGAAGCGTCCCGGTTTATAGCCGCGTACTCTCGATTCGGGCAGTCTGGCGAAAAGGTCGCGAATCGGTGTGAAAACGCCGGTGTAGGTGGCAGGGTTGGACCGCGGTGTCCTGCCTATGGGGCTCTGGTCGATATCGACTATCTTGTCAATGGAGGACAATCCGGAGATCGTCGTTCCGTCGACCTCCATGGACGAGCGTTTTTGCCGCAGGCCGTCTCTGGCCAGCGCATACAGCGTTTCCAGCACCAGGGAACTCTTGCCGGAGCCGGAGACGCCGGTGACACAGGTAAAAAGTCCCAACGGTATGGAGACGCAAAGATTCTTGAGGTTGTTGGTTCTGGCGCCTTTGACCCTGAGTGTGCTTTTGACGCCTTTGCCTGCACGCCTGCGTTTTCGGGGAATAGCGATGGACTGCTTGCCGGAGAGATAGGCGCCGGTTATGGAATCCCCGCTGTCCAAAAGACCTTCGATTCCGCCGTTGTAGACGACTTCTCCACCGTGGACGCCGGCCCCGGGACCCATGTCGAGTACATGGTCGGCGGCGAGGATGGTGTCGGTGTCGTGCTCGACGACGATGACGCTGTTGCCGAGATCGCGCAGTTCCTGCAGGGTATTTATGAGTTTTTGGTTGTCCCGCTGGTGCAGTCCGATACTCGGTTCGTCGAGTATGTAAAGGACGCCGGCCAGGCGTGAACCGATTTGCGAGGCGAGCCGTATTCTTTGCGCTTCGCCGCCGGAGAGCGTGCCGGAGCGCCTCTCCAGAGAGAGGTAGCCGAGGCCTACGTCCTTGAGAAAGCGCAGGCGATCGACAATTTCCTTGAGAATGGGCTCGCCGATTTTCCGCTCCGTCTCGGTGAAAGGCAGTGTCGGAATCTCACGGAAAAGGGTGTCTATGGAAAGCATGGTCAACTCGAAAATGTTCCACTTGCCGACTCTGACGGCCAGGGCTTCGTCTTTGAGGCGCGCTCCCTTGCAGGTCGGACAGGCCTGCTCATTCATGAATTTGGCCAGTTCGTCGCGTATCATCGGCGACTGGGTTTCATGAAACCTTCTGTCCAGCTGAGGGATGACGCCTTCGAAGGGCCGCTCTGCTGTCATGACCCGGCGCCCCTTCTGGTAGTGAAAGTGAATTTCTTCATCGCCGGAACCGAAGAGAATGACCTTCTGCTGCCTCGACGATAATTTCTTAAACGGGGTTTTCAGGGAGAATTTGTAGTGTTTGGCGACGGCGGCGAGCATCTGGCCGGTATACGTGTTTTCATTGCGCCATCCCCAGGGGGCAATGGCGCCGTCGAGGATGCTCTTGTTTCCGTCCGGCACAACCAGGGACGGGGAGAGGAATTGTTTGACGCCGAGACCGCCGCATTCGCCGCAGGCGCCCTGGGGATTGTTGAAGGAAAAAAGCTGAGTGGTCAGCTTCGGCATGGAGATGCCGCATCGATGACAGGCGGCCAGTTCGCTGAAGAGCGTCTCTTTCTTCTGGTCTGTGAGGGAAACCAGGAGAAATCCCTCGGTCAGCGAAACGGCGGTGGCTATGGAGTCGCTGAGCCGCCGACGAACCGCTGGCTTGACCACCAGCCGGTCGACAACAATCTCGATGGTATGTCTCTTGTTTTTGTCGAGCTGGTCGACATCGTCGGCGTGAACGATATCGCCGTCGATGCGCACCCGGACAAAACCCTCCTTGCGGATTCTGGCCAGCAGTTGCTCGTGGCGGCCTTTGCGGTCGGTGATCATCGGCGCCAGCAGGATGATTTTGGTCCCCTCTTCGTAGCTCATGATGGTGCCGACCATATCTTCGATGGATTGTGAGCGTATTTCCTCACCACACTGAGGGCAGTAGGGGTGGCCGCAGCGGGCGAACAGCAGGCGCAGATGGTCGTATATCTCCGTGACGGTGCCGACGGTGGAGCGGGGGTTTCTGCTGGTGGTTTTCTGTTCGATGGAAACAGCAGGTGAAAGCCCCTCGAGGGAATCGACATCGGGCTTGTCCATCTGGCCGAGAAACTGTCTGGCATAGGTGGAAAGAGACTCGACATAGCGGCGTTGACCTTCGGCGTAGAGCGTATCGAAGGCCAGAGTCGATTTACCCGATCCGGAAAGGCCTGTAAAAACCACCAGACGGTTTCGGGGAAGATCGACATCAATATTGCGGAGATTATGCATTCGCGCCCCGCGAATGCTCAGTGTTTGTGGTTCCATCAGTTGCAGGTATATGAATTAGCCGTTGGCGATGAGGTTTGCGTGGTCAATTTTTATGCAGCGGTCCATAATAACTTTTTTGCCCCGTTGCCTGGCAATCTCAGCGGCGAGATGATTGATTATGCCCTGTTGCATCCAAATGGTTGTGCAGTCTTTGTCCAGAGCCTGCCTGACTATGGGTTCGACCTCTTCCGACCTGCGGAAAATATCGGCAATATCGACATCCTCGGTGATGTCGAGCAGGGAAGGGTAGCAGCGCTGTCCAAGAATTTCCTCGTGGCCGGGATTGACGGGAATAACTCTGTAGCCGGCCTCCAGGAGATACCGGGCAACGCCGTGGCTCGGTCGTTCCTCTTTGGGTGAGCAGCCGATTACGGCGATCGTCTCGGCTTCTGTCAATATCTGCCGTATCTCTTCGCGGTTGTGTATGTCAATCATATCAGCTGTTTTTCATGTATTGAATGTACCCGGACAGTGTCTGCATTTGCGGTTGTCTGGGAGATAGGGTATGAGGACCGGCTAATGGGATATAATGCGGTCCGGGCCGACCATTGTCAAGATTGTGCTTGATAAGTTCCCACAAGTTCTGCTACTCTTCTCGGTTGGCATTGACGATAGGCATAATCACGCATAAGGCAAAGACTTAAGCGATAACGGCGGGGACCACCATGAATTTTCAGGATATTATATTCGAACTCAGCACCTTTTGGGCTCAACACGGCTGCGTCGTCCAGCAGCCCTATGATATGGAGGTCGGTGCCGGCACTTTCCATCCGGCAACTCTGCTCAAGGCCCTGGGGCCGGAGCCCTGGCGGTCGGCCTATCCACAGCCTTCGAGGCGGCCCACCGACGGCAGATATGGCGAAAACCCCAACAGGCTGCAGCATTATTATCAATATCAGGTGGTCATAAAGCCTTCACCGCTTGATATCCAGGAGATGTATCTCGAGAGTCTCAAGCGTTTCGGCCTTGACCTGCTGGAGCATGACATCCGTTTCGTTGAAGATGATTGGGAGTCTCCCACCCTCGGAGCCTCGGGACTCGGCTGGGAGGTCTGGCTCGACGGCATGGAAATCACCCAGTTCACCTATTTCCAGCAGGCGGGTTCCATCGATCTGCATCCTGTGACCGTCGAGATAACCTATGGTCTGGAGCGTATTGCCATGTACCTCCAGGGCGTGGAGAGCGTCTATGACATCGCCTGGAACGACGAGGTCAGCTATGGTCAGATCTTCCACCAGGCCGAGGTCGAGTTTTCAACCTTCAACTTCGAAGAGGCCAATGTCGACAAACTGGTCGTTTTTTTCGAATCCTACGAGGAGGAAGCGCTGCGTCTGGTAGACAAAGGCCTGATCCTGCCGGCCTACGACTACTGTCTGAAATGCTCGCATACCTTCAACCTGCTCGACGCCCGCAAAGCCATCAGCGTCGCTGAGCGCACCCGCTATATAGGCCGCATACGCAATATCGCCCGCAGGGTCTCGGAGTGCTATGTCGCCCAGCGACAGGAGATGGGACATCCCCTGCTGAAGTAGAGCCGCCCATTCCCGCCCATCGTCAGGCTCCCGGCTTTTTTCCCACGGTACTGCCCGGGCGGCGGCCTAGCGAATGGTCGAGTCGGTTATCCGGGGCTCGCCGTCGCCGAGGTAGTAGATCCCAGGATAATTTTTTGTTTCAAACCTGCCGCTGGGATTGTTCTGCAGCAGAGAGTCTTCAATGATCAGGTGGCCGGTTCGATTGTTGCTGACGAAGAAGATCCCCCCGCCCCCCTCGCGGGCAGTGTTGTTTTTCATCCTGGTGCCGCAGAGTCTGAGATCGAAGGTGTTGCCGTCGTTCTGTTGATATACCTCATATTTCCCTCATCCCCCTCATCCTATTGCTCCAGAAGTTCTTTTTCCGACTTGGTGGTAACCCCCTTCTTTTGCAAAACGCCTTGAGAGCCTGACTCCGTGAGCAGAGACATGATGTAGAGCACGGCCACGATCAGGAAGCAGAAGCCGAGAAACTTGATGGTTTCGCCCGGTTTTTTGTAGAAGAGGACAACAAGGATGACGACTGCGCCGATGGCGATGAAAATATTGCCGGTAAAAAAGGCGATCACCTGGGAGGCGTATTTCTCAAAATCGAACATGACAATACCTTAAAATGATTGAATGCGCGTATTGGCGATCAGAGTTGAACAGCTTTCCAGAATATATAAACACGTCTACCTTTCCGCTGCTCGGTGTTTTATGATCTCTTTTTATATTCCGGACCCTACTATACGACACAAAAAGGTATCTTGGCGATCTTTTTTCTCCTCGCCAAAAAGAGTTACCGCCGACTTTGGACAAGGTGCCGGCCGGCCGTTGAATCCTGGTGCCCGCAGTGCGGCGTCGGCTCGAGGTGTAACCCGGATATTTCATGAGAAATCCGGGCTAATGCCGCATCGGGAAATATACAAGATATTGTACAGCTGGTATGAACAAAATACGAGAATGAGGAATATCTTATTGTTATGTCTTTATTTTCTTGCAATTGGCGGCGGGATGTGTAATGAGGAAAGTACCTGGTGTGCAGGTAATATGCTGGGCATTGAGAGGGAG
Organism: Desulfopila sp.; assembly: GCA_041642275.1. Lineage (GTDB taxonomy): Bacteria > Desulfobacterota > Desulfobulbia > Desulfobulbales > Desulfocapsaceae > Desulfopila_A. The sequence goes on from JBEPWT010000015.1 coordinate 5,389, forward strand.
CAATGGGGTTCACGCCGGTTGTTGGAAAGTCGATCAAAAACCAGCTCGAAGAACGAGAGGAACAGATACTGTCGCGGCATGCAGCGCTGAACACCCGTTCCCGGGGCAGACTGCGTCCGGAGGAAGATGTGGCCGGCGACCTCCGCCTGCCCTTTCAGCGTGACCGGGACCGCATAACCCACTCCAAGACCTTCCGCAGGCTCAAGCATAAAACCCAGGTCTTTCTCGCCCCCACCGGCGACCACTACCGCACCAGGCTCACCCATGTGCTCGAGGTATCGCAGATTGCCAGGACGATAGCTGCTGCACTGTGCCTCAATGAGGCGCTGACCGAGGCCATTGCCCTGGCTCACGACCTGGGGCATACGCCCTTTGGCCATGCCGGGGAAGCGACCCTGAACGAACTTCATCCGAGGGGCTTCAGGCATTATATCCACAGCCTCAGAGTGGTTGATTTTCTTGAAAACGACGGCAGGGGGCTCAATCTCACCTTCGAGGTGCGCAACGGCATCGTCCGGCACTCCAAGGGGCGCAACGATATCCTTCCCAACGGATCCGGAGGTCTTGCCCTGACCCTGGAGGGACAGGTGGTCCGTCTGGCCGATATCATAGCCTACGTCAATCATGACATGGATGATGCCTTGCGGGCGGGAATCCTCAAGTCCTCCGATCTGCCTGCGGAAATCGCCAGAGTCATAGGCAAGAAGCATTCGCAGAGGATCTCGTCAATGGTCAGAGATCTCATTGTCGAGACCCTGACCGCCGACGACGGTCAGCTGCATATCAGCGATGAAATGCTCGAGGCCATAACCAGTCTTCGTTCCTTTCTCTATGACAACGTCTACAGGTTTCACAGGGTTCATAATGAGTTCATCAAGGCCCAGCGGATAATCCGCGAACTCTATTTCCACTGTTTCGACAACGGGCTGGTGAAGCGGCACGGCAGAGACTGGCTGACAGCGGAGAGCCGCAACGAATGGATCGATGACCGCATGGCGCACAGAAGAGTGTGCGATTTCATAGCCGGCATGACCGACAGGTACGCCCTCGAACTCTACGATCATCTGTTTATGCCCAAACCGTGGACGGTGCGTTGAACAGGGTACTGACCGTTGCGCTCCGGCGTATCGGCTGCATCCGTAAAAAAAGAGTGGAATTTTCATAAGGCCAAGGATCCACGGCAACATGGAAAAGAGTTTTTCCCTCCTGTGATTTGCTCATAACCTGCTGATTCCTCTTTTTTTATATGGGCAGGAGATGTCCGTGCCCTCTGGTCCGCAAGGGCCTTTGCCGGCGGTATTCCGGTGTTCGAGGTGCTGTCTTCGCGGCGAATCCGAAGGCCGCAGGAGTTCTGGGATGGAGAAGATACTCAGCCGTAGAAGGGTGCGGGAGCATGTCGCCAGCGTCGCTGAAAGGAGAAAAAGATTGAATTTCGCCGTTTTCACAGGTAGTGTCTGCTTTTGCCTTGACGCTTGGGCTCAGGCAGAAGCCTGCTGCGCCCCGCCGGCAGGCTGACAGAGATAGAACAACAGGATCGGTGTGGCAGGGATGCCATCGGCACGGGAAAAGACGATTATTACTATGGATACGAAGCTGTTGAGTAAGGCGTATGAATTCGCCGACGTAGAGGATAAGTGGCTGCGGTACTGGAAGGAAAACGACCTTTTCAGGGCGGGTATGGAAGAGGGCAAAGCCTCTTTTTCCATCGTTATTCCGCCGCCCAATGTAACCGGCGTACTCCATGTCGGGCATGCCCTCAATAACACCATGCAGGATGTGCTCACCCGCTATCACCGCATGTGCGGCGACAATACTCTCTGGGTCCCGGGGACGGACCACGCCGGAATCGCCACTCAGAATGTGGTCGAGCGTCATCTGGCGGAAGAGGGCAAGAGCCGACACGATCTCGGCCGGGAAAAATTCATCGACAAGGTCTGGGAGTGGCGTGAGGAGAAGGGCGGTACCATCATCAATCAGCTCAAGAAGCTCGGCTGTTCCTGCGACTGGTCCCGGGAGAGGTTCACCATGGACGAAGGTCTTTCCCGGGCCGTACGCGAGGTTTTTGTCCGGCTCTACAAGGAAGGGCTGATTTACAAGGGCGACTATATCGTCAACTGGTGCCCCCGCTGCCACACCGCCCTCTCCGATGACGAGGTCGAACATGAGGAGACCCAGGGCAAGCTCTATCACATACGCTATCCCTTCGCCGACGGTTCCGGCCATGTGGTCGTCGCCACCACCAGGCCGGAGACCATGCTTGGAGATACCGGCGTGGCGGTCCATCCCGAGGATGAGCGTTACACCCATCTGGCAGATGTGGGGATCCGTCTGCCGCTCACGAACCGTGTGGTTCCCGTGGTTTTCGACACCCATGTCCAACGGGAATTCGGTACCGGCGCCCTCAAGGTGACCCCGTCGCATGACCGCGACGACTATGAAATTGGTCTGCGTCATTCCCTCGAACTTTTGAAGGTCATCGATGACAAGGGCGTCATGAACGAGGCCGCCGGCATCTACGCCGGTCTTGATCGTTTCGAATGCCGCAGAAAGATCGTCGCCGACCTCGAAGAGCAGGGCTTCCTCGAGAAAATCGAAGACTACCGCCATGCCGTCGGCAACTGCTATCGCTGCAAGACGGTGGTCGAACCGACAACTTCCCTGCAGTGGTTCGTCGCCGTCAAGCCCCTGGCGGCTGAAGCGGTGGCCGCCGTGCGCGAGGAGCGCATACGGATTTACCCCAGGAACTGGTACAATACCTTCTACAGCTGGATGGACAATATCCGCGACTGGTGTATTTCCCGGCAGATCTGGTGGGGCCATCGCATACCGGCCTGGACCTGTGATGGCTGCGGCGAGATGATCGTCGAGACCCGTGCACCGGTGGTCTGTCCTTCATGCCAGTCCAGCCGTCTCACCCAGGACAAGGACGTGCTCGATACCTGGTTTTCTTCGGCCCTGTGGCCCTTTTCCACCATGGGCTGGCCGCAGGACACCAAAGAGCTGGCAATGTTTTATCCCACCTCGGTTCTGGTTACCAGCTTCGATATCCTCTTTTTCTGGGTTGCCCGGATGATGATGATGGGCATTCATTTCATGGGCGAGGTCCCTTTCAGGGATGTCTATCTGCATGCCCTGGTGCGGGACAAGCACGGCAAAAAAATGTCCAAGTCCACCGGCAATGTCATCGACCCCCTGGAGGTGATGGAAAAATACGGCACCGACGCCATGCGTTTTACCCTCATTGCCTTCGCCGCCCAGGGAAGAGAAATCAAACTCGACGAGGAGCGCATCGAGGGCTACAGGCATTTCATCAATAAGCTCTGGAATGCCGCCAGGTTCGCCCTTATGCATGTCGACGAAGACAGTGCCCGGCAGCAAACGATCACCGCGCCCGCCGAGCTGGCGCTGGCCCACCGCTGGATTCTCAGCCGCACCGCGGCCACCGTCAAAGGGGTCCGCCGCGGTCTGGACGAATATCATTTCAACGATGTCGCCTCGGCAAATTACCAGTTCATCTGGCATGAGTTCTGCGACTGGTATCTGGAATGGATCAAGGCCGAACTCTTCGGCGGCGACGAAGCCGGCAAAAAAAACGGTCGCAGGGTGCTGCTGGTGGTGCTGGAGACCATACTCAAACTGATGCACCCCATAACACCTTTCGTCACCGAGGAAATCTGGAGCGTCCTGCCCGGTGAGCGCCAGCCGCTGATGGTGAGCGCTTTTCCTGAAGTGCAGGAGAACTGGCAGGATCAGGAGGCCGAGGAGAAGATGAGTCTGCTCATGGGGGTAATAACCGGTATCCGCAATATCCGTTCTGAAAACGATGTTCATCCCTCGGCGACCATCGATGCCCGCGTCATCTGCCCCCAGAAGGATAAGGCTGCGTTTATCTCCTCTTTTGAAGCAACCATCGCTGATATGACCAGGCTCAAAAGCTTCCAGGTCATGGAAGAAGGCGATAAACCCGAGGATGCGGCGACCTATATCTACAACGATATCGAGATCTTTGTGCCGCTGCAGGGCCTGGTGGATATCGATGCCGAGCTGGAGAAACTTGGCCGCGAGCGGAAAAAAATCGAGGCCAAACTGAAGCAGGTCAGCGCCAAACTGGCAAATGACAAGTTTCTGGCCAACGCGCCGGCCCAGGTGGTGGCCAAGGAGACGGAGAAAAAACAGATGCTGGATGCCAATCTCGGAAAAATAGCCGAGGCGGAGACGAGGTTGAGCAATATTGCTGCCAGAAAATAAGGGATTTTCGAGGCGATATGGATAACAATATTCTGCGAAAATCCATTGGGCATTTTCTCCAGGAGGATATTGGCCGGGGAGATCTGACCAGCGAGTCGATATTCGGTGATAACGATGCCGGCCGGGCGCAGCTCGTTGCCCGTCAGCCCTGTGTCGCCGCCGGCGTTTCGCTGGTGGCTGCCGAGGTTTTTCGCGTTCAGAGCGGTGACATCAGTTGCAGCGGCGCCGTCGCCGACGGCGCCGAGGTTGAGCCGGGAGGAGTGCTCCTGACGGTTGCAGGACCGGTGCTGGGCCTGCTCAAATCCGAGCGGGTTGCCCTCAATCTGCTGCAGCGGTTGTGTGCAGTTGCCACTCTCACCAGGGAGTATGTCCAGCGGGTCGGCAATTATCCGGTGCGTATTACCGATACCAGAAAGACCACGCCTGGGCTGCGTATGCTGGAAAAATACGCCGTTCGCGTGGGCGGCGGCTTCAATCACCGCTTCAACCTCACCGATGGCGTCCTCATCAAGGACAACCATATCTCTGCCTGCGGCTCGATCACCGAGGCGGTGAGAAGAGTTCGCCTCAAGGCTCCGCACACCGTCAGAATAGAGGTGGAAACAGAGACCCTGGACCAGGTGCGTGAATGTCTCGCCTGCGGTGTGGACATCATCATGCTGGACAATATGGACCTTGAGACAATGGAGCAGGCCGTGCGCATGATAAACGGCAGGGCGCTGGTCGAGGCGTCGGGCGGTGTTGGTCTTGATGTAGTTGAGAACATAGCAAAAACCGGGGTAGACATCATCTCGGTCGGTGCCCTCACCCATTCCGTGCAGGCCTGTGACATAGGCATGGACTGGATTGAGTAACGCAAGAATGTGACAGGCGCGAGTGGCGTAAACCGTTCTGATTGTAAAATTTTCTTGATTATTCAAGGGGAAGTGTGCAATACTTGCTGTACCGGTAAACTGCCTGTAATATATTCGATACGTTTTTAATTATTATTTTCTCACAAGGAATATATCTATGCGTTGCCCAAAATGCGGGTTTATCTCATTTGACCATGTAGATACCTGTTTGAAATGTAATAAAGACATTTCCAGCTCCTCCTCCCAGCTGACCGGAACGACCTATAATGCCGCGCCGCCTTCTTTTCTCAAGATCCAGAAAAGTGATGGTCGTTCCCGGCAGGAAGACAATGAGATCGCATTTGATACCTCCACGGAAGAAAGCGACGTGATCGATCCCGATCTCGACGTGCTGGTCGATGACGACGACGGGGCAGGGGAGGATACGGAAATCGCCTTCGGGGATGAGTTCGAGGGCTTCGGCAGCCTTCCCGAAGAGGAGGACATAGAGATAGCCGAGGACGACGAAGGCGAGGAGGGCCTGGACCTCGGAGAGTTCGGCGACGCCTTCGAGGAAGAAGAGCCGCCCTCCGAAGAGCCGGCCCTGGCCATGGACGTGCCGGACGAACTGGCCGATATCTCCGATTTGTCGGCCCCGGCCCCCGAGCCTGAAGATACCGAAACCGTTTCCGGCGTGCCGGCCCGGGAGAGCAGTGAAGTCGAAGAGGATGATTTCAGTCTCGACCTTGATCTGGACGATCTCGACAACGAGGAGTTCAGTCTTACCGCCGAAAAGGATGGCAGCGGTGACGAGGAAGATGCTCTGGGCGATCTCTCTCTCGACGATCTCGGCCTGTCGGATTCCGAGGAAGAAAAACCGGCTCCGAAAAAGCAAGCCAAAGGCGAACGCGCCAAGATGGATATGGATGCCGATCTCGATTTCGACCTCGATCTCGGCGGCATCACCCTCGACAGCGATGATGATGAAAAAGGGACGTGAGGCAGGATAAAAGCTGTTGACATGCCGCCCTAACTTGTGTAAAAAACCTTCTCCAAATGAGGTGCCGGGATAGCTCAGTCGGTAGAGCAACGGACTGAAAATCCGTGTGTCCCTGGTTCGATTCCTGGTCCCGGCACCACTTTTGATGACTGCCTGAAGCCCCTGGTTCTGTAATGAACCAGGGGCTTTTTGCGTTGTGTGTTCTTTCTCAGACGGCAACTCCTTCTCCACAGAATGCTGGAGCAACCATGCAATGAACTCTGGTGTCAGTTTGTAAGACAATTTCTTTCCTGATTATGTAAGTAATTCAAGCACAATGTTTTTTTAGGAGATTGTCTTGAATTTTATGATACATCGGACAAACCGGTGATCATCTCATTAAATGTTGAAATTTGACACAATGACGTCATGACGCTATAATGTCTTCATTAGGAGGTGATATTATGGCTACACAAGCAAAAAGAGCAACAATCTATTTCGACCCTGATCTTCATAAAGCCCTAAAGTTAAAATCTGTGGAGACGTCACGATCCATCACTGATTTGGTTAACGAGGCTGTTAGGGAAGCTCTCTCAGAAGATGCAGAAGATCTCGCAGCGTTTGACCAAAGAGTGAATGAGCCGTTAGTGAGCTATGAGCAAATGATTAAAAAGCTAAAGAAAAATGGCTCAATATAACGTGTTTTTTAAGAAATCGGTTGAGAAAGATCTTAAAATCATTCCCCAGCGAGACCTCTCCAAGATTCTTGAAAAGATCGAATCACTTCATATAGATCCTCGTCCAGTCGGAAGCGAAAAGTTGACAGGCCAAGAAAAATATCGCATACGGCAAGGAACTTTTCGCATAGTCTACTCTATCCAGGACTATGAGTTAACTGTATGGGTCGTCAAAGTCGGTCTCCGGCGAGATATATATCAAAAACTCAGTTGACAAGCCATCTTCGACGTTACCGAAGTAACGGGTTTCCACACGTCGGAAAAGCGCAAGGAACTCGGGTATCATTAAAGAACTGGAAACCTCATGGAACTCTGCAAAGGCAATAAATCCTGCCACGCCCATCAGATACAACGGCAGTTACAACGGCGATGCATTGTGTGCGATCGGACGGCGGCATATATTTTCATGGCCATCGACACCAAACGTTACTGGCGGTGCGGCGTCTGCCAGGCCACCTTTCTCGATCCGGCGCACCGAATATCGACTGAGAAGGAATACGCCAACTATTGCCGGCACAGGAATGCACCGGACGACCCAGGATATCAGCATTTTCTGTCGAAACTGGCCATGCCTCTGCTGCAGCTCCTGCCACCGAAGGCGAAGGGACTGGATTATGGCTGCGGACCGGGTCCGGCACTTGCTCACATGCTGCGCCAAGCCGGCCATCAGGTGAGCCTGTTTGATATCTATTTCTTTCCCGATCGCCAGCCGCTTGATGATATCTTCGACTTTATCACCTGCAGCGAAACCATTGAGCATTTTCATCATCCCCTTGCAGAGTTCAGGTGCTTCGACAGGATATTGCGGCCGGGAGGATGGCTGGCGCTCATGACCTGTTTTCAGACCGACGATTGGCGTTTCGCCTCCTGGCATTATCGCCGGGATCCGACACATGTGGTGTTTTACCGGCAAGCCACCCTTCTCCATCTCGCCCGCCAATTTGGCTGGTCATGCCGGATTCCGGTCAAAAATGTAGCCTTGATGCAGAAACCATACAGGAAGTGACAGAGATCAGGACTGGCTGGCAGGGTGGCTCAAGTTCGCCGCCGCAAGAGGAAAGAGCAAGGCTGCGGCCAGGTAGCAGATAAGGGCGGCAAACATCAGCATGGAAAAACCGGCCGCCATGGCCGCAAGCGGCGTGCCAGCGGTTGCCAGAACCGAGGCGAAGGCGTTGACCGCCCAGGCCCACGGCACCAAAAAGGCCGATTCCCCCGCGAGATATCCCAGGCCGAGGGGGAACATGAATCCCATGGCAAAGGACAGCGGCGCAATGGTTGCCCCGACGATGAAGAAACGAAGAAAAAGTGGTGCGCCCTGGGTCAGGCCGAGCCAATGATCAAGGAGCAGGAGATATATGCCGATCATTAGGGCGATCAGCAATCCGGCCCGGAAGACGGCTTGAACATAGTGGGGCGCGCATCTCCGGCTTATCTGACTGCCAAGACCGGCAAAAAGCAGGAAGGAGGCGATGACGACGGCCGCCGAATAGATGGGATGTCCGAGATAGAGAATCATTTTCTGCAAAAAACTCATCTCCAGCACCATGAACCCCAGTCCCAGTAAAAAAAAGTAGACGAGCACCAGGCCCCTGCCCCGTGAGGGGGCTTTGCCGGGGGACTTGAAAAAAAGCGGCAGGAAAACCAGAACCGCCGCAAGAATGGTTACCTGGGCAAAGGCCAAGGCCGGCAGCAGCGAGCCGACCTCGATAAAGGCGGGCATTCTGCCCTTGAGCTGTTTCTTGAGCGTCTGCAGATGGCCCCAGCGCATGAAGTGGTCGAAATAGGGACGGTTCTCGGTGGGCACGGTAAGACGGAAGAGGTAGTTGTCGACGAAGTCCTGCCGGTTGGGACCGAGGAGCTGGCGCGCACTCTGGGCATAGAGAGGCTCCGCCAGCCTGTGGTAGAGGTTGGTTTCATCGTCTCCAAGATCGGGGAGATAGGCCAGATCAAAACCGTGCTGCCCGCTGAAGCTGCGTATCGCCCCCCTCTGTGAAGGTGTCAGGGGAGTCTTTGTCGCCAGCAGGGTAACGGTCTCCCAACTTCTGATCAGCGCCAGTCGCTTCGCCGGGTCGTAGCCTTCCCTGGCCAGAGCCTCCACGGCCAGATTGAACAGGCGCAGGCCGTCCCGGGGAGGGTTGTGGGCGAAGACGGAAACGACGAAGAGGCCGGAGGACTGGAGATGATCAAGGCAGGTCCGGAAGGTCTCCAGGGTATGGAGATGGTTTTCACGGCCGGCATGAAGACCGGCACCACCGGAACCGCCGTCGAGAAGAGGGACCAGGATCAGGTCGAAGCGCTTTTCAGAACCCCGCAGATAGGTGCGCGGCAGCTCGAAAAAGATATCTATATCCTCATGGTCGAAGAAATGTTCACCCAGGTCCACGCTGCCGGTACGGATCAGCTCCACCATCCGTCTGTTGCTCTCAAGAGCAGTGATCTCTTTGCTGTCATGCAGTTTTGCCAAGGCCAGGGCGGCGCCGCCGCTGGTGCCTATCAGCAGAACCTTCTCCTGGTTTGACAGGGCAAAGGGCAGAGCCGTGGTGGTTGCGTTGAGAAATCTGTAATCTTCTCTATGGCGGCCGCCATACAGGATATGAGCGGAATCACCGTCGATTGTGAGCAGATTCCTTTCCGGGAGGGGATGTGGATTGTGCAGACTCATTCCCGGCGGGGCATCGTGGAGGGAGCGCCCCCGGACAATATCTATCCGTCCAAGCGGCCCATGGGTTTGGGCAATCACCCGGGTATCGGCCTTCGATCTCTCCAGTGCCAGTCTTTTGTATGGAGAGAGTTCAATGTGCGTCGGGAAGACCCAGACAAGGATGATGAGCGCAAGTGTTGGCACAAGGCTCCACCACCGCTCGGCAGGACGCGACCAGCGTATCAGGACAAGCCCCGCCCCCCAGCACAGCAGCGCCCAGAATATCAACAGAGAAACGGTGGAGAGGTGGTACATCAGCGCCACCGACAGAAAAGCGCCGACACCGGAGCCGGCAAGGTTGGTACCATAGTGGCCGTGGATGTGGCCCGGTTCACCCATCAAAACCAGACCAAGGAAAGCGCCGATGATGAAAAAAGGCAGCATCATCAACAGTTCTATGATGAGGATATGACCGGCTTCCGAAGACAGATCCCAGGCGAGATAGTGGACATCGAGGGGAACCTTCTGCACCCCCCAGGAACTCAGGAGGATGGCCAGGGCGCCGGCCATGGCCAGAACCACCAGCCAGAGGCGGAGGCGGCGACGGAGACGATCCTGAAAAAAAGTGAGTATCGTACCGCTGCAACCGAAACCGAGGAGGGCGACGCTGATGACCATTGCCGCCAGATGGGACCAGAACCGCAGGGCCAACACCCGCATCAGAGTGATTTCCAGGCCGATGACGCCGATGGAAATCAGGACGATGGCCAATCGGGTTCTGAAAACCATCGCTTAAGGATTGCTCCTGTCCTGTCTGGTCAGGGGAACGAAGCGAACCGCCATCAGTGAACGGGTATGCAGCCTGCCGTCAGGCTCCTTTTCCACGAGCATGAGCGATTGGGTGCCGAAAATCGAACCGATGGGAATAACCATGCGCCCGCCGGGAGCGAGCTGTTTCACCAGAGGAGGAGGAATCTCTCCGGCGGCGGCGGTGACGACGATACCATCGAACGGGGCTTTTTCCGGCCAGCCGTAGTAGCCGTCGCCATGACGGGTGTGGATGTCGTATTCGAGGTCCTCAAACCTGGCGGCGGCAGTCTCGGCCAGGGGTTCGATGATTTCGATGGTATAGACGTGATCGGTGATCTGGTACAAGACGGCCGCCTGGTAGCCTGATCCGGTACCGATCTCGAGGACCTTGGAAGCACTGTCGATTTTCAGAAGACGAGTCATCTCGGCGACGATAAAGGGCTGGGATATCGTCTGGCCGTAGCCTATGGGCAGGGGAGAGTCCTCGTAGGCGTCGTCACGGTACTTTTTGGGGACGAACCTGTGGCGCGGCACTTGCGCCAGCGCCTTGAGGACCTTCTCATCCTCAATGCCGTAGGAACGGATGATCTCGAGCATTTTCCTATGTTCTTCAGCCCTTTCGCCGGCGGCGACCTGTATTGCCGCGGGCGGCTGCTCGCCGGCAAAAAGCGGGTATGTGATGCCCATGGAGATGGAGAGGGCCAGAAGAGACAGCCAGAAATTTCGTCTTTGCGTCCATACCATGACACTATCCTCCGGGGCTGATGGTGAGGGGTAACCTGGTTTTTCTATATTTTGAACAGTCTCGAAAATTCCGCAAGGCGTATTATCAGGTTTAAAGGGTATTTCCGCTCAAACATCTCGCACCTCTTTCTCGGATCAAGGGGCCTTGTGGAGAGCAGACACAGCCAATTATGCCCTACTTGCGGGCATCGATCGGATGTTTTAGACAAGGTTTCTCCGGGGATGACGATACCTGGACAACTCCCGACGGTTGTGATTTAGTTGAAATAGAGTAAAAGATGCGCTGCCTCTCTTGTTGAGAGAGGCTGTGGTTATACTTTGCAGCACTCACGCCTCCATTCTTGAGACGGGGGAGGTGATAGAGCGCAGAGGGTGAAGGGGGTTGCAAAAACAGGGGAGGAACGCTGATGAGGCCGATTATAGCGGCAATATTGCTGTATTTGCTTTCTGTTACCCCGGTCTTTGCCGAGGGCTCCGACTTCACCCTCCTCACCGAGAACGCTTCTCCCACCAACTATATCGACGAACAGTCACGGCTTGTAGGTCCGTCGACGGAAATCGTCCGCGAAATACTCGATCGTCTCGGCTGGAAGACCAGTATACAGGTATATCCGTGGGCCAGGGCATATGCCCTGGCGATTAAGGGGCCTAAAACGGTGCTTTTTTCAACGACGCGAACAGCGGCGAGAGAAAGCCTTTTTAAGTGGGTCGGGCCGATTTTCGAACAACGCCAGATCCTCTACAAGAAGGCAGGTTCGCCGCTTGAAATAACTTCCCTTGACGATGCCAGAAAGGTCGCCGCTATCGGCACCTATTACAATGATACGGCCGAGCAATATCTGAAAAATGAAGGGTTTACCACTATTGAAAGCGTCCCTGCGGACAGCCTGAATATTCAAAAGCTCATATACGGAAGGGTCCAGCTGTGGGCGACCGGGAATGCCGGCATCGACACTCGTATTCGGCAGGCCGGATTTCAACCGACGGATATAGAAGAGGCCTTTGTCCTGCAAAGCATTCATTTATATATCGCTTTTTCAAACGATACCGCCGACGAGGTGGTCAGTCGCTGGCAGGAAACACTGGATGATATCAAGGAGGAAGGCCTCTATGAGAGAATTCTTGAAAAGTATACGGCACAAGAGCATCCTGTCTCCGAATGACGTGTCGAGCATTCAGGAGCAGCAGTCAGGATGAAGTTAAAAGAAATCCAGTCTTCAGCTTACGGACCTTTCTTGGGGAGAAGATGGGTGGGGCTGCCCAGAAATATTTCGGCCGATTCTCCCATGGTCTCGGAGAGTGTCGGATGGGGATGGAGGCTCAGGGCAAGATCTTCGGCAAGCGCCCCCATTTCGATGGCCAGCACTGCTTCGGTGATGAGGCCCTCCGCATCGCGGCCGCAGATGCCTGCCCCGAGAATACGACCGCTTGCCGGATCGGTGACCAGCTTGGTGAGTCCGTCTTCCGCACCCATTGACCGGGCCCTGCCGCTGTATTTCCAGGGGTACTTTACTATCTTCACCGCCATGTTCTGCTCCCGGGCCCGAGCCTCGGTCAGGCCGCACCAGGCTATCTGCGGGTCGGTATAAACGACAGCGGGCACGGCCCGGACATCGTAGGAGGAGGACTGTCCGGCGACCACCTCGGCGGCCACTCTGCCCTGGCGCATGGCAGTATGGGCGAGCATGATGTCGCCGCAGACATCCCCCGCCGCCAGGATGTTTTCTTCCGTCGTCCGCTGCCGGTCGTCAACCATGATCCGCCCCCGGCCGTCCGTTTCGACACCGGTGTTCTCCAGGCCGAGCTCCGAAATGGCCGCCTTTCTGCCCATGGCCACCAGCACTCGGTCGAACTGCTCGTCGTGCTGCCTGCCGTCGCACTCCAGGCTGACGGCCACACTCTCCTGCCGTTCCTCAAGCCCGAGAATTTTGGCGCCGAGATCGATTCGTGCAAACATAGCCTCGAGTCTGTGCTGCAATGGAGCTACCAGGTCGGCGTCGACTGCCGGCAGCAGTCGGTTTTCGACTTCGACAAGATGGACATCGCTGCCCAGAGCGCTGTAGACAAAACCGAGTTCGAGACCGACATAGCCGCCGCCGACTACAAGCAGTCGCCCGGGAATATCTCGCAGGGCAAGTGCTTCGCCTGAGCTCATAATGCAGCCGCCGCTGCTAAAACTGGTCCCCGGGAAGGGGATCGGCGTTGAACCGCTGGCGATGATGCTCCGTTTGAAACGTATCCGGCGTACTTCGCCGCTGTCGAGCTGCAGGGTGGAGGCATCGACAAAACGCGCCGAAGCCGTGATCCACTGGATGCCCCGTCCCCGGCAGAGGCCCGCCAGACCCGAGGCCATGGTATCGATGACGCTGTTCTTCCAAGCCCTGATGCCATCGATATCTATTCGCGGCTGGCCGAAGTGTACGCCCATCTTTTTGGCCCGGCCGGCATCTTCGATCAATTCCGCCAGCGACAGACAGGTCTTGGAAGGGATGCAGCCTTCATGCAGACAGACTCCGCCGGGCCGCTTTCGCGGGTCGACAAGTGCCACGTCCAGGCCCAGATCGGCAGCCCGGAAGGCGGCGGCATAACCGCCTGGGCCGGCGCCGATCACTGCCAGATCGACCTTCATCTCCATGTCGCCCATGACCATATTTGTCAGGCCCCCACTTCTGTAATCACATTTCGGGCTTTTTCCATGATCCTCATCACAGCAGCTCAAGTCATGGTGATCAGCAGTTCATCGGGATCTTCCAGGGCATCGATGATCAGCCGCTGAAAGCGGATGGCATCGGCGCCGTCTGCCACCCGGTGGTCAAAGCAGAGCACCACCGGCATCAACAGCCTCGGGACGATCTCCTCCCGGGCGTGACTGTTTCTCACCACCGCCGGCTGTTTTCTTCCCTGGCCAAGTCCGAGGATGGCCACTTCGGGATGGTTGATGATTGCCGAGAAAAAACCGCCGCCGATGGCGCCGGCATTGGTGATGGTGAAGGCGCCGCCCGCCATCTCTTCCCGGCTGTTGCTGCGCTCCCTCGCCCTGAGAATAGCCTCGCGCAGCTCGATGGAGATCTCCTTGATGCTTTTTCTGTCGACATCCCGGATAACCGGCACCATCAGGCCGTGTTCGGTGTCAACGGCAATGCCGATATGGTAGTATTTCTTGATGATGATCTGCTGGTTTTCCATGTCGAGGCTGGCGTTGAACTGGGGGTAATTCTTCAGGGCGGCGGCCACCGACTTCATGGCAAACACCGTCATGGTCAGCCTGCCGCCGGCCTCTTCGATATCTTTTTTGTGACGCTGGCGAAACTCCTCGAGCCGGGTGATGTCGGCGACATCCTGACAATTGACATGGGGGATCTGGGCCCAGGAGGCAGCCATGCGGTTGGCTGTCTTCCTGCGGATGGACCTGAATGGCCGGCGCTCGATCTCCCCCCACTGGGAAAAATCGGGCAAGGGCGGTATATCAATGGAAATGGCCGGGGAGGCACTGTCTTTGTTGCCGGCTGCCGATTGTTCGGCGACAGGCGGTTCCGAAGGCTCCGCCGCCTTCCCCTCGGCTCCGGCATGACGGCGGACGTCATCGGCCGTCACCAGACCGTGGGAACCGGTGGCATGCACCTCATGCAGGTCAACGCCCAGCTCCCGGGCCATTTTCCGGGTGGACGGCGAGGCCGGCACCACCGTTTTTTTTGTTGCCGCACCCGGCCTCTTCTCCGCCGTGCCGACAGGCTCGGCCTTGCCCTGCTGCAACTCTTCGGCCTCCCCGCCGCCTTTCTCACGGAAGATGATGAGGACATCGCCAACCCGGGCCATATCACCGCTGCCGACCTTTATGCTTTCGATGACGCCGGTGCAGGGCGAGGGGATTTCCACCGCCGCCTTGTCGGTCTCCACCTCGAGGATGATATCTCCCTCCTCCACCGACTGCCCCTCGGTGACCGGAATGGAGAGTATTTCCGCTTCGTGCACACCTTCCCCAAGGTCGGGGAGACGAAATGATGTTGTCATATAAGCTCCGCTCATGGGCGGCTCATGACGCTGCGAGCCGCACTGGTAATGCGTTTGACATTTGGCATATAGGCTTTTTCCCTGCTGAAATAGGGAATGATGATATCGTAGCCGGTCACCCGTTCGATGGGCGCCTCGAGATAGTAGAACGCTCCCTCCATCAGCCGGGCGATGATTTCCGCGCCGGCACCGAAGCTGCGCGGCGCCTCGTGGACGACCACGCACCTTCCGGTGCCGCGGATTGATTCTATCATCAGGGTCTCGTCCAGGGGCGAGATGGTCAAAAGATCTATCACCGCCGTTTCGATACCCTCCCTGCCAAGCTTGTCAGCCGCTTCCAGGGTCGGCTGGAGCATGGCGCCATAGGCGATCATGGTCAGATCACCACCCTCCCGGACCAGCTGCGATGCCCCGATGGCCATGGTCTCTTCTTTTTCGGGCACCTCTTCGCGGAAGGCCCGGTACAAGGCCTTCGATTCGTAGAAGATTACCGGGTCCGGATCACGGATGGCGCTGACCAGCAGCGCCCTGGCATTGCGGGGCCCCGAGGGGATGACCATCTTCAGACCGGGTGTATGCGCCCAGTAGGCCTCCCTGCTTTCCGAGTGGTGCTCAAGGGCGCGAACCCCGCCGCCGTAGGGCGCCCGCATCACCATGGGAACGCTCAGCCGCCCCTGGCTGCGCCAGCGCATTCTGGCGGCATGGTTTTCCAGCTGATGAAAATTCTCATAGGCAAAGCCGGAAAACTGAATCTCGCAGACCGGCTTCAGCCCGTAGACCCCCATGCCCACGGCCATGCCGATAATGGCCGATTCGGCAAGCGGCGTATCGATCACCCGCTCATCGCCATAGATGTCGATGAGTCCGTCGGTCACCCTGAACACCCCGCCGTCGGGGCCGATGTCCTGGCCGAGCAGAACGACGCCGTCATCACGCTCCATTTCCTGGCGCAGGGCCAGGTTGAGCGCCTGGACCATCGTCATCTTAGCCATGATCCGCCTCCCCGTCGTCGTCCTCAAGAGAGCGTTCCAGCTCCTGCTGCTGCCGCTGCAGGGAGGGCGGCAACTCAGCATAGAGATGGGCGAACATGTCGCGGGGATCGCCCATCTCCTTCATTTGGCGCTCGGCGTCTTCCACGGCCTGCTGGATCTGCTCCTTGATCTCCGCCTCCATCCGTCCGGCGGACTCCTGCTCCAGCACACCCTTGGTTTCGAGGTAGTCGGCAAAACGGGGCAGCGGGTCCTTCTTCTCCCAGGCCTTTGCCTCCTCTTCGCTTCGGTAGCGGCTGGGGTCATCTGCGGTGGTATGCATCATCACCCGGTAGGTGACACATTCGATAAGGGTCGGTCCGCCGCCGTTGCGGGCCCTCTCAACCGCTTCGGCGGCAGCGGCGTAGACGGCCAGAACATCATTGCCGTCAACCTGGATGCCGGGCATGCCGTAGGCAAGAGCCTTCTGGGCGATGGTCTCTGTCTTCATCTGTTTTTTCAAGGGAACGGAGATTGCCCAATGGTTGTTCTGGCAGATGAAAATCACCGGTGAGCGATAGACGGCGGCACAGTTGAGCCCCTCATGAAAATCGCCCTCGGAGGTGGCCCCGTCGCCGAAAAAGGTCATCACCACTTCGTCGGTCTTTCTGTACCTTGCCGCGTACCCCAGGCCGACGGCATGGAGGATCTGGCTGGCCACCGGTACCGCCATGGGCAGATCGCGCTGCTTTTCAGCTATGACAGTCCCTTCGTTATAGCCGTTGTAGTAGAGAATGACGCTTTCGGGTGAGCGGCCCCGCCAGATCTCGGCGGCAGTCTCCCGGAATGAGGGCGCGAACCAGTCGCCGGGCCTGAGATGGACGACCGCCCCGAGCTGGGAGGCCTCCTGACCCTTGATGGGCGGGAAAGTGCCTATCCGGCCCTGGCGCTGCAGGGCCAGCATGCGTTCGTCAAACCTTCTGCCAAACAGCATGGCCCGGTAGAGGGCAAGCAGGTCGCTGTCCTCGATTTTCGGCTCCAGCTCATCGTCGAGCCTGCCATGTTCATCAAGAATGGAGAGATATTCTATGGGCTGAGCAATCTCTATTTGTCTTCTCGGCATGCACACCTCCTTGTAGAGGCTGTACAGGGACGTTGTCATCCGACATGTTCCCCAGCCAATTAATCCGCCGCCGGCGCCGGCAGTCTCGGCCTCTAGGGGAGTGTGTGTCAGGCGGCGGCATCTTCAGCCTCTCCAATAAGCTATTTCTTTTTCGCACTATTTCAAGAACGACAAATTGTCCCTGCAGTAAATTGGCAGTCTGCCGGACGATAAGGGATGTTGCACGTATCTGGTGTGGGACGATGAAATCGACCGAGGCTCCCCCCTGAAATACTGCCTCCGGTACAGGGCTGAAGCGGCGGTGATCCGCCTTGCTGTTCGCAAATGCTGCTTTTATGCTTATAGTGTTCTTTTAATACCTCAAACAGCGAGAAAAATATGCATAAAGGCGATATTGTCATTGCGGATCACCCCGACAGCACGGACAGCGGTCTTACCCGATCCTACGGCATTGTTCACAAGGTCACCAAACAGGGTATGGTGACCATCGAGATGGCCGATGGTTCGAGGATCGAGCGACGAATTAATTCAATCGCCGTTTATATCAAACCGCCTGCCAACTGGCAGGAGCTGTACGACAGGAAGGTTGTTTCCTGTCAGCGGAAGCGGCGGATGCTGTTCGGCAGCGCCAATGGAAAAGCACGACCAGGTTGATCCCGTAAACAATGAAATCTGATTACCCCTGAAACTCAGCTTGACCAATTACGAAGAGCCAGGGCCCCCTGGCTCAAAATATGTTGCTCGATATCAGGGGTAATCAGGAAACGAAATAGTGGCTGCGAAAAAAGGCATATCCGGTGTATGATGTCTGGCGGCTACGAGATGCGTCGCAGGCGCCGCCGCTCTTTGTCGGCATCGCTTCATCCCAGGTTTTATCAGACCTGAGAGAGACGCATACCTGCAGCTGGTACTGGAGAAGGTAAAAATTGCGGCGAGCTCAAGGCGGCAGCGGCGCTTGCATCTCTCTCTTGCATCTCTCTGCCTGATTCAGGGCTGCACCTTCGACCTCCATACCAGTGACGGTGCCGGCATCCGTCAGCGCCGGTCAGCGATACCATGAGCGAATGGCACGAAAGAGCACCGGAAGAAGAAAGGCTACAACCAGCAGGAAAGGAAAAACCAAACGGGGACCGGTCAGCAGACTGCTGCGTTGTATCGGTATTGTCGTGGCTATATGTGCCTGCGTTTCGGTACTTGTCGTTGTGCTGCTGCGCTTTGTGCCTGTATATGTGACGCCGCTGATGGTGATTCGCGCCGCCGAAAACCCTTCGGCAGCCAACGAGAGGCGCTGGAGACATGAGTGGGTGCCCATCGAGGCGGTTTCAGCCAATCTCCTTCTGGCGGTAATTGCCAGTGAGGACCAGAAATTTTTTGTGCACAGCGGTTTTGATTTCGATTCTATCCGCAGCTCTTTGCAAGAGTACCTGCAGTCGGAAAACGGCAGAGGGCGGCTGCGGGGGGGCAGCACCATCTCCCAGCAGACGGCGAAAAACGTTTTTCTCTGGCCGGCGAGAAGCTGGCTGCGCAAGGGGCTGGAGGTCTATTTCACCATCCTCATCGAGCTGTTCTGGAGCAAGGAGCGTATCCTCGAAGTCTATCTCAACAGCATAGAGATGGGCAGAGGGGTCTATGGCGCCGAGGCGGCTTCCCGCTACTATTTTCAGAAAAGCGCCTCGCAGCTGACTAGAAGGCAGGCCGCGGCTATCGCCGCGGCTCTGCCCAATCCCCGGCAGTACAGGATCAACCCGGCCAGCAGCTATATCCGCGGTCGTATTGACTGGATAGTGGCGCAGATGACACAGATCAGCTTGCCCCTTAAGCGATGAATTAGCAGGCGGTCTCCGGGAGGTTTCAACTGCCGATGAGGCAGATGCTTACCTTGTTGAGCTGGCCGCTGGTGACCCATTGGTATTTCTGCCAGAAGAGGGTGTCGCTGTCGTAGAATGTGTTGGTCTGCATACGCTTGAGGAATTTGCTGTACTGCGACGGGCCGCCGTTGTAGAGGGCGTAGACCAGCCGGGCGAGAGTGTTGTCATCGAGTTTCGCCGCTTTTTCGCTATCACGGAGTATATATTTGTCGAGGTAGTGAGCGGCGATTTCGCTGCCGGCGACGGCGTTGTAGGCTATATTCCACCGCAGCAGTTCCTGACGGTAAAATCCTCGCCAGATCCTTTCGTTGATCTGCATGAGGCCGACGGAGGTATTGTTGTAGGAAAGCAGATAGGTGAGCTGGTCGCCCTTGACCACGAACTGGCGGAAGCAGCTCTCCTGCCAGGCCAGGGCCAAAATGAGGTGGTGGTACATTTTCTGTTGCTGCCTGGGTACCTTGCCCTCGGCAATCACGCTCGAAGCCGCCGAGGCAAGCACCTTTTCCACCCGCTGCAGATAGCCCTGCACGTCCTTTTCGGGCACTTTCCACCTGAGTATCTCCTGAAAGCTCGGCACCGTTGGCGCCGCCACGGCCTCATTTGCCATGAAAGGAGCCAGAAGGCTCGGCCACAGCCAGCCGCTGTCCTCCGGTGTTTCAGGGACACGTTGATCCTGGTCATGGGGGCCGAACTCGAAAAGTTTGCGGAGATCGGGATTGATATCAAAGCGATACTGGAAGAGCTGCGGCTCGGCGCGCAGCATCTTCGCCAGCCTGACCAAGCCCTCGGTACTAATCTCGATACCGAAGGTCGGCCCCAGCCTGTCAAAGATCAGCAGGGCATCGGCCGAGGCGATAAAGGCGAGATAGCCGAGACTGTTGGCCACGGACTTGCCCTGCAGCAGGTGCCGATGGAATATGGGCTCCAGCTGTTCCCAGGCGGAGACGAACTGTTCTCTGACGATATCCGAGGACAATGTCCGGTCCTCCAGTTCATTGACGAAGCGATAGCGTGTATCGAGCAGCAGATTGGTGAGCGTGCGTTTTTCGGCCTCACTGAGGGTTTGGCTCGAGAGGGTGGAGATCAGGTAGACCAGCAGCCCGTCCCAGTTTTCCCAGACGGCGACCGTCTGCCTCAACTCTTTTTCGGAAAGCTGTTGTCGTTCCGGCGGGCGGGAGATGGCCAGTTGCTCGGCTTCGGCCTCTATGGCCAGATGCAGGGCCTCCTCGCCGACGGTGATCCGTGCCGGGCGCATGGAGTCGATCATCCTTCTGGTCTTCTCCCGTTGCTCCAGAGGAAAAAGAGGGAAAAGAAAGTTTTTCAGCTCCGCTACAGGCGGCGCCAGATCGATCTGGATGCCTTCAATATAGGACCAGATATGCGGTTTGATAAGCTGCCAGAGCAAGTCGGTAATCTGGGCCGGCTGACCGTCGGCCCCCAGAAGTGTGGAGTCGACGGTGGTAAAGCTGAGCTGCCAGGTGTCGGCGGAGACGGCAGGTTTTTCGTAGAGAACGAGATAGCCCTGCCACTGCAGGGGAGCATAGCAGCTGCCGGCGACGGGGGTGCCCCCATGGGCCGTCACCTGCATCTGCAGCCTGAGTTTGTTCTCGGCCCTGCTGATTCGCGGCTGCGACAGGGCAAGGTAGATGCAGCCGTTGCCTTCATTGATAAGCGTGGTGGATTCTCCCGGGCCGGGAAAGGCGTGGCGGACGAGCAGGCTGCGCAACAGCGGATAGTCGATGGTAACCGGCAGTTCGACTGTCTCCATGGCGGCTGCCGGTCGTGGCGAACCCAGGAAAAACAGGGCTGTGATGCAAACAGCAAGAAGCATGGCTGATGGCAAATCCTTGATGGGATGTCTCACGATGGTATATCCTTTGGTGTCGGTACTGGTGAGTGGTTCAGTGGACGATGTTTTTTGCCGGGAGGTCAGTCCATTATGTATCTCGTCCGCAGATGCGAGAGAAAATAGTCGGGATTGCTTTCTTCGCCGGTCGCCTGTATCAGAATTTCCTGGGAGTCGAGGGAGGAGGCCCTGCTCCAGATGTTTTTGCCGAGCCAGTCGCGAATAAAATCCGTCCGCCCCTGCCGCAGCAATACCTGCCAGTCGGGAAAGTCGCGGGTGATGGCGGCAAAGAGCTGGGCGGCGTTGACCGCCCCCATGGTGTAGGAGGGGAAATAGCCGAAGCTGCCGTCGGTCCAGTGGATATCCTGAAGGCAGCCGTCGCCGTGGTTGTCCTTGGTTGACAGTCCCAGATACTCCTGCATCTTCGCATCCCAGATTTCCGGGATGTCTTCGGTCCGCAGGGTGCCGTTGATGAGCTCTTTTTCGATTTCAAAGCGCAGGATGACATGCATCGGATAGGTCACTTCGTCGGCCTCCACGCGAATATAGCTCGGTTCCACCCGGGCGGCGGCATAGCAGATCTGCTCGGCGGACCACTGGCGGGCCTGGGGCAGGTATTGGTGAATGATCGGCGTGAAATAGGCGAGGAAGGACGGTGCCAGGAAGAGCTGTTTTTCAAAGAGCAGGCTCTGGCTCTCATGCAGGCACATATTCCTCGCCCTGCCCATGGGCAGCCCGTCCCAGGCTTCCGGCAGGCCGTTTTCATAGCTGGCATGTCCGGTTTCATGGGCGGTGGCCAGCAGGGCCTCGAAAAAATCGGTCTCCCGGAAACGGGTGGTGATGCGCTGGTCGCCCCGGGCGCCGGTGCTGAAGGGGTGGAGACTGACATCGAGCCGTCCCCGCTCGAAGTCGAAGCCGAGGATTTCCATGAGCCTGGCGTTGAGTCGTTTCTGGTCGTCAAGAATGAAGCTGCCGAGCAGGTGGGCTCGCTGGTCGGCATGTTTTCCCAGGACTTCGTCTATTATCGTCGGAATCTCGGTCTTCAGCCTGGCGAAAATCTGCCGTATGCGGGTGCTGCCGTCACCGCTGCAGTAGAGGTCGAGGAGGGCGTCATAGGGTGTGGGGTATTCCTCCGGCGCCTGTGATTGCCGAGCCTGCGCCTCCTGCCGGGCGAGCGCCACCACCTCGTGGAAATTTTCGAGAAATCCCTGCCAGTCGTTTTCGCGGCGCTGGACTCGCCAGCCCTGTTCGCAGACGGATCCGGCCAGCGATTGCGCCCGCACCAGTTCCGCGGGAACGCTGACAGCCTGCCTGCGTACCCGTGTCATCTCCTGGAGGCTGCGCTGCAGGAGAGGATCTTCCGATTCCGTCTCTGCCAGCAGATCCCCGAGAAGAGGAGCACAAAGGAGCTCATGGCGCATGGCCGTCAGTTCGGCAATGGACTGGGCCCTGCTTCTGCTGCCGCCCGGCGGCATCATCACCAGCTGGTCCCACTGCAGAAAGGTGATGGCATGATCTATCTGGGCAATTTTCTGAAACTGTTTGTTGAGGGTGTCCATCTGATTCATCAATGTTTCTCGCTGTAGCTGGTGGCCTTGCAGGAAAGCGGCGTCTGCCGGTCATGCCGGCGCTGTCGTCTTCACTACAGTTAATAATCATGGTTGTCAGTGCGGGAAAGTCTTATCCGTGCAGCCGTAGGTATTATCGATGATGGTCTCGCCTCTTGTCGTTATCGATTCTGTGGAGTATAAAGAGACGATGCTGCCGCTTTTTCTGACCATCTTTTTCTCCTCTTTCGTCATCGCCCTGTCCGGGGCGCTGATGCCGGGACCTCTGCTGTCTGTGACCATTGCCGAAAGTCCGAGACGGGGAGTTTCGACCGGACCGACTGTCATCATCGGACACGCCCTGCTGGAGCTGACCGTGGTCCTGGCGCTGCTCTCCGGGCTGGCGCCGCTGCTGCTGCGCGATGAGATTTTCATCTCCATCGCCTTTGTCGGCGGTGGTTTGCTTCTATATATGGCTGTTTCCATGTTCAGGCAGCTGCCAACCCTGACTCTGGAGCAGGAGGCCCCGGAGGGCGGCGGCAGGAACCTGGTGCTCGCCGGCATAACCCTCAGCGCCGCCAATCCCTATTTTGTCCTCTGGTGGACCACCGTCGGTTTCGGCTATATCCTCTATTCGGCCACATTCGGTCTTGCCGGAATAGTGTCCTTTTTCGCCGGCCATATTCTCGCCGATTTCTGCTGGTACGCAGCGGTGTCCTATGGCATCTGCAAGGGCCGGCATTTTCTCGGCGACAGAGGCTACCGTCGGATCTGCGGCGGCTGCGCCTTGTTTCTTGCACTCTTCTCCTGCTACTTTTTTTACAGTGGCACGGAAAAATTATTAGGCTAGTCGATGGCCGGAGAAAAACGCGCGAAGAGATATACCTGCAATGAGTATCGGCAGGAGATGATTCTGGCAGCACTGCAGAGACAGCTCCAGCAGGCCTCCTCCGAAGATGAACGGCGCCGCCTGCTGGAGGAGATTCGCAGGCTGGAGGAGGAAATGGGGCTTTAGGACCTTAATCCTGAAAAATGTTACACAAAACAGGAAAATGACGATTACGCTTCGTGTCGGTAATCACCACAGGGCGATTTTAAACAAATTATTGAAAAACGAACGGAATTCGAAAGCAATCCTCACAAATATTCATCATAGTGAGCCTGGCCCGATGGCCGGGCTTTGAAAAACGCCGACCGCAGGAGGCGGCAAAATTTTTTGGGGAAAAAAATAAATTGGTAAAAAAATACTTTACTAATTGTTTTTTCGGTGTTACTCTACGCTGTCTGCGGCCAGCGGTTTCAAGGAAGTTTGTCTCTGCTTGCTGCAGAATGGTCGCATAACATCCTGAATATGTCAATATAAGGAGTTACAGGCAGCTGTGACTCCTTATTTTTTTATTTTCCCGTATATAATTTTATCAAGGGAAGCCGGGATCCTCCGGCTGGTAGATACTGGTAGAGGGCTAAAGCCATGAAGAAAGATTTGTCCAAAGTTCGAAACATAGGAATCAGCGCGCACATTGACTCAGGAAAAACCACCCTGACCGAACGCATACTTTTCTATACCGATCGGATCCATGCCATCCACGAGGTTCGCGGCAAAGACGGCGTCGGCGCAAAGATGGACTCCATGGAGCTGGAAAAGGAGCGCGGCATTACCATCCAGTCGGCGGCAACGCACTGCACCTGGAAAAACACCTATATCAACATTATCGACACGCCGGGTCACGTCGACTTCACCGTCGAGGTGGAGCGTGCTCTGAGGGTTCTGGACGGTGCCATCCTCGTGCTCTGTTCGGTGGGCGGCGTCCAGTCGCAGTCCATCACGGTCAACAGGCAGATGACCCGCTACAATGTGCCGCGCATCGCCTTCGTCAACAAATGCGATAGAACCGGAGCCAATCCGGATAAGGTCACCAAACAGCTGCGCGACAAGCTCGAACTCAATGCCCATATGATGCAGATACCCATAGGCCTGGAAAGCGAACTCAAGGGCATGGTCGATCTGGTGACCATGAAGGCCGTGTATTTTGAAGGTGACAACGGCGAAATACTACGAGAAGAGGATATTCCTGCAGAATTGCGCGATCAGGCCGAGGAACGCCGCATCGCCCTGCTCGAAGAGATTTCCATGTTCTCCGAGGAGTTGATGGAAGCCCTGCTTGAAGAAGGCGAGGTGAGCGACGAACTTATCTACGATGCCGTCCGCAAAGGCACCCTGTCTCTGGAGTTCACCCCTGTTTTCATGGGATCGGCCTACAAGAACAAAGGCGTCCAGACCCTTCTCGATGCTGTTGAGAGATATCTGCCGTGTCCCAACGATGTCGTCAACTATGCGCTCGATCTGAAAAAAGAGGAAGCCGAATTCCCGGTAACCAATAATCCCGATGATCCGCTGGTCATGCTCGCCTTCAAACTCGAGGACGGCCGCTACGGCCAGTTGACCTATGTCCGCACCTATCAGGGAACCCTTGCCAAGGGCAATACCATTTATAACAGCCGTACGGAAAAAAAGGTCAAGGTCGGCAGACTGGTGCGCATGCACTCCGATGAGATGGAGGAGATCGACACCTGCGGCTCCGGAGATATCGTCGCCCTTTTCGGCGTCGACTGCGCCTCCGGCGACACCTTCACCTCGGGTGACATAAGCTGTTCCATGACCTCGATGCATATTCCCGAGCCGGTCATCTCCCTGGCCATCATGCCGGCCGACAACAAGGCGCAGGTCAACATGTCCAAGGCGCTCAACCGTTTTACCAAGGAAGATCCGACCTTCAGGACCTATGTCGATCATGAGACCGGCGAGACCATCGTTTCCGGCATGGGCGAGCTGCATCTCGATGTCTATATCGAGAGGATGAAGCGCGAATACAAAGCCGAGGTATCCGTGGGCGCCCCGCAGGTCGCCTACCGGGAAACAATTACCCAGCAGGCCGACTTCAACTATACCCATAAGAAACAGACCGGCGGTTCCGGCCAGTTCGGCCGTGTTGCCGGTTATCTCGAACCCGTCGAGGGGGTGGAGTACGAATTTGTCGACAATATCGTCGGCGGCGCCATCCCCAGGGAATTTATCAGTTCCTGCGACAAGGGTTTTCGCAAAAGCCTGGTGAAGGGTTCGCTCTGCGGCGCTCCCATCACCGGTGTTCGCTGTGTCATCAACGACGGTGCGGCCCACTCGGTCGACTCCTCCGACGTCGCTTTCCAGCTGGCGGCTGTCGGTGCCTTCCGGGAAGGATACGCCAAAGCCAAACCTGTCATCATGGAGCCCATCATGAAAGTTGCCGCCGAAGGACCGGCCGAGTTTCAGGGAGCCATCATGGGGTCGTTGAACCAGCGTCGCGGCATGATCATCGGTACCATGGAGGAGGGAGCCTATACGGTCATCGAGGCTGAAGTGCCGCTCTCCGAAATGTTCGGCTACAGCACCACCCTGCGGTCCCTGACCCAGGGCAAGGCCGAGTTCACCATGGAATTCGCCACCTTCAAGCAGGTGCCCAAGGGCCTCAGTGAAGAACTGGTGAAAAAGTATCAGGAAGAAAGAAGCAATAAGTAGCCGCCGCGGCAGCAGCAGGCGGATAATCGCCGCAGCTGGACGGGAACATGAGAAATACACTTTTTGACCGATGATGCCAGAGGCGCGGTTTCGGCAAAGAGCATAAGCCATATAAGGAATTAAAAGAGGTAGTGCCATGACAAAAGATGATCTGATACGCAATAATCCGCTCCGGGCTCTGGGGTTGGGTGATACGACGGACAATGGCAATCAGGGTATGGGGCTTGTTATGGCCAGGGCTGGTCTGGGAAAGACGGCAATCCTTGTTCAGATCGCCCTGGATTTTATGATGCGCGGCGAAAGAGTCCTGCACGTTTCCATCGGCGAGACCGTCGACAAGGCGCGCAGCTGGTACGATGATATATTCTCGCTTATTTCCAGCGAGATGAAGGAGAGCGAGAGGGCGGAGATCGAGCCGGAAATCATGCGCAACAGGATGATCATGACCTTCAAGGAAAGCTCCTTCAGCCTGGCGACCCTTGAAGAGCGGCTCGATGATTTTATCAAGCAGGATGTCTACAAACCCCAGTGCCTCATCGTCGACGGCTACGATTTCAGCGGCAGTGACCGCGGCGTGGTGGAGGGTTTTGACGCGCTCAGAAAAAACAGAAATTTAAGCATGGCCTGGTTTTCGGCGGTGAGCCATCGCGCCGACGGTCGTGTCGGCGCCAACGGCGTTCCGGCGCCCTGCCATGAAATGGAAGATATTTTCGGCACCGTCCTCTTTATCAATCCCGAAGAGCAGGCGATCAAGCTCGACATTCTCAAGTGCGTCGCCTGCGAGATCGAAGCCAGCTCCAAACTGGCCTTCGACCCTTCGACCATGCTGATCAAGAAAGCCTAACGCGAACATTTCATGAAAAATGGACGAAGTGTTACATAGAGCGTTTTTAAAAAGTCTCAACTCGTGAAATATCCGGGCGAAGTCTGAGATTGACCGGTCCAAAAACGAGTCCGACAAGAAAGGCGGCGGGAATTTCCCCGCCGCCTTTCTTATTTCTGGTTGCACCTGCTGTTCAGCACCCTGTCTTCCCGAAAGCGGATAGGCTGGACATAGCGTTCGGGCTGAGTATCAGGGGCAACCAGTTTTTATTTGTTCTTTTGGCAGGGATGAGTAATATGATACGCACGCCAAAACCAGTGGGATTGTTGACAGGATGATCCATGAAATTCAGACCATGTATAGATCTTCATAAGGGCAAGGTTAAGCAGATCGTCGGTTCGAGTCTTCGCCAAGACTGCCCAGGCGAGTTGCAGACGAATTTTATTGCCGACAAGCCCTCCTCCTATTTCGCCGCGCTTTACCGAAGGGATAATCTTACAGGCGGGCATATCATCAAGCTGGGTCCCGGTAATGATCCGGCGGCTGCGGAGGCCCTGCGCGCCTGGCCCGGCAACTTGCAGGTGGGTGGCGGCATTACGCTTGAAAACTGCAGCCAATGGCTTGAGCGCGGCGCTTCGCACGTCATCGTCACCTCCTGTGTTTTTCGGGCCGGCAAAATAGACAGGGACTACCTTGCCGCCCTGGTGCAAAAGATAGGACGCCGCCGCCTGGTACTTGATCTGAGCTGCCGCCGGCGCGGCGATGACTATTTTATCGTAACCGACAGGTGGCAGAAGTATACCGATGTCGCTATAACACAACGAAATCTTGATGAACTGGCGAAAAGCTGCGATGAGTTCCTCATTCACGCCGCCGATGTCGAGGGCAAATGCCAAGGTATCGAGGTCGAACTCGTCGACAAGCTCGGACGCTGGGTGACCTGCCCCACCACCTATGCCGGCGGCGTTGCCGGTATGGATGATCTTAAACTGATCAACGAACTCGGAAGCGGCAATCTCGACGTTACCGTCGGCAGTGCCCTGGATATATTCGGCGGCAGCCGGCTCGCCTATAAAGAGGTTGTCGCCTATGCTGAACGGCTGAGGAAGAACAGAAAAGATTAAACAACGATTGATTCCATACTCGTCTTTGTTGACCTCCGGGGGGGCATCCGATACAATATTGACAGCCGGCTGTGGAGTGTGTGCCAGAGTTACTAGAATTGTTCAGGATATGTCGAATGCAATTGGACAGAGACCAGCACCAGAAAAAAATAGAGAAGTTCATAAACAGGATGCCGAGCCTTTCCACCACCGTCGGCAAAGTCCTGGAAATCTGCAGCCGCACCGATGCCTCTCCCAATGAGCTCAACAAGGTTGTATCACTTGATCCCGTTTTGACCGGACAGGTTCTCAAGCTCATCAACTCCTCCTACTATTCCCTGGTGGCCAAGGTCACTTCCCTGACGCGTGCCATCACCATGCTCGGCATGAACACCGTCAAAAATATGGCCTTGAGCACAGCCGTTATCCGCACGGTTGCCAGTGCCAAAAAGTCGAGGGTGCTGCCTACCTCCAAATTCTGGGCGCACTCCATCGGAGTCGGTGCCTGTGCCAAGCTCCTCGCCGTGACCAAAGAGGTACCCGTTATGGAGCGCGAGGAATATTTTGTCGCCGGCCTGCTGCATGATCTGGGCAAGGTGCCCTTCGGCGATGAATATTCCGAGGTCCTCGAGGTCGCCAGGAAAGAACGGGCCTCCCTGGTTGAGGTTGAGCGCCACCTTTTGGGGATAGACCATCAGCAAGTCGGTTTGATGATAGCCGAAAAATGGAAGCTCAATCCGGTGATTCGAGACTGCATAGCCAACCATCACCAGACCGAAGAGACAGCTGAAGATCACCGGCAGCAAATC
>JBEPWT010000016.1:0-33037 GCA_041642275.1 Desulfopila sp.
GGATGGATTATACAGTCATCTTCCAAGGCGGTCATATTCTTTCTCCCTGCCAAAATAGCCCTAAAGACGGCAGTTCGGCCTGCCGCTACTATCATACTCGAAAAACTCCCCGGCAACCACTGCGGCGGCGTGGCAGCCGACTAAAGATGCAAAAATGACTGGACCGCCGTAGGTTCGGTTTGCCAAAGAGTCCTGCAAACGCAAAAAGGCCGCAGATTTCTCTGCGGCCTTCTTCGATCAGCAGCTGATCGAAATGCGTCTCTTCTTCTACAGCAGCGGGTTGGCGTAGAGGAGAATCAAAGAGATAACAAGTCCGTAAATAGCGATGGACTCGGCAAGGGCCATGCCGAGAATCATGAAAACCATCAGTTTCGGCTGTACTTCCGGGTTACGGGCAAGACCCATGGTGGCGCCCTGACCGACGGAACCGATACCGATACCTGCTCCGAGACCGGCAAGGCCGATGGACAGGGCCGCACCCACACAAATCAACGCTAACTGTAAATTACCTTCCATTGCTTAACTCCTTTTAGTATTAGTCTTTTGGCCTTCTTCCTTAGCGGAAATTTCATGGAGGAGGGCGTCTCTTCGAGACGGCCGCCCTCCTTTGATACACGTATAAATCAGTGGGCGTGTTCCTGAGCCTGGGCGATATAGACGACGGTCAGCAGCACAAAAACCATTGCCTGGACAAGCGATACCAGAACACCGAGGACCATGATGGGCAGCGGCGCGAAAAAGGCGCCGGCCAGCATGAACAGGATTCCCAGCAGGGTCTCCTTGGCCATGATGTTGCCGAACAAACGAATGGAAAGCGACAACAGTCTGGCGAAGTTGCTGATCAGTTCGATGGGCAGCATCAACGGAATGAGCCACCACATTGGACCGATGAAGTGCTTGTAGTAGTTGAGCCCATGCGCCCGAAAACCGATAACGTGATGAGTTATCCAGACGATGATGGTCAGCGCCAGGGTGGTATTGATGCTCGAGGTCGGCGACATGAAGCCTGGAATGAGACCGATGAGGTTGGCAACGGCGATATAAAGGGCAAAGGTGGCGATCATCGGGAACAGCTTGTCGGTCATTTCCCTGCCCATGTTGTCGGCAAAAAAGTCATCCATGCCGCCGATGACGATTTCCCAGAAATTCTGGCCTGCTCCCGGGATCATCTCCAGATTGCCAAGGGTAAGCTTGGAAACAAAAAAGAGAAAGGCCATGACCAGCCAGGTGTAGGTCATGTACGGCGCGCACAGCTGCTCCAGAAAAGTATGACCGACAAAGCCGTGCGGCACAGGCAAGCCCAGTTTTTCCAGAATGATCGAAATGAATAGAATCGGATGTTCCATAACCCTTTTTTACCTCCTCCCACTGAAAAAATAGTGTCCGGCAGCACGCAAGGCGCTCAGCGTGATGGTAAACACTACCGTTGACAAACCCAAAATCAGTCCAAAGACATTGGCCCTGCCGCTTTTGATAAGCAGAAACAGCACAATGCCTATGATACCGATCCGGAACCAAAATCGAAGCAGAAAACCTGTCTTGCTTTTTTTAACCTTTTCCTCACTCTCCTGCTCTTCTGCCGGGGCCGAGGAAAGAGACTCGAAATAGCCGGCGACATCGCGGTGGGACAGCGAAAAGCTCAACATCGATATAACGCCGCCCGCCAGCACCGCCCAGGCAAAGGACCATGACACCAGCAGCCACGATCCGGCGGTAAGTATACCCAGGTAGAACCAGCCGGCAACCTGCATTTTTT
The DNA here is from genome assembly GCA_041642275.1 of Desulfopila sp. Lineage (GTDB taxonomy): Bacteria > Desulfobacterota > Desulfobulbia > Desulfobulbales > Desulfocapsaceae > Desulfopila_A. The sequence goes on from JBEPWT010000016.1 coordinate 1,757, forward strand.
GCAGGGATATACTGTCATCACCCACGCTCGCCACTATCGTCGTCCTTTCCACCCGTGTCTTTGGCGCGCCAGAGGATGCTGAACAATGTTTTAAAACCAGCCGCTATACCAAAAGCCAGCCCTATGAAGGTGAACCAGGGAGCGGTCCGGCCTTCAAAAACTTTCTGGTCAAGCAAAATTCCGCCGCCCAGGCCGATGAAGATGCAGGCGACGAAGGTAAAACCGATGTGGCCGTAGTTCGCCAGCAGGTGGACAAATTCTTTTTTCACACTGGACATGACAGCCTCCAAAACAGCCCCACCACCAACTGCCGTACTCTCACGGTTTGGTAGCATGCCTCTCATCCAAAGTCAACGGATTTTTTAACTTTCCAGCAATTTTTTGAATGACCATTCAGTCATTTTCACAAGCCTGTCAAGCTCGCTGGCGCTATGAGCCGCTGAAATAAAAGCGACTTCAAACTGCGATGGCGCCAGGTAGATTCCCTGCGCCAGCATATTGCGATAGTGGTGCGCATAGAGGCTGGTGTCGGCCCGCATGGCTGTCTCGAAATCGGTGACCGGATCACTGGTGAAAAACCCGGTCATCAGCGAACCGACACTGTTGAGCTGAACATCGATCCCTACCTCGGCGGCGGTCTGCCGCAGTTTCGCTGCCACCTCTTCGCTCTTGGCGTTGAGCTCTTCATAAAAATCCGGGCGCTGCAGGATTTTCAGGGCGGCGATACCGGCGGACATGGCCAGAGGATTGCCCGAAAGCGTACCCGCCTGGTAGACCGGGCCGTCGGGGGCGATATGATTCATGATCTCGGCCTTGCCGCCATAGGCGCCCACCGGTAAACCGCCGCCTATTATCTTGCCCAGGCAGGTAAGATCGGGAGTGACGCCGAAATACTCCTGAGCGCCTCCGTAGGCGAGCCGGAACCCGGTGATGACCTCGTCGAAAATAAGAACGATGTCCAGTTCGCTGGTCAGTTTTCGCAGTTTCTGCAAAAATTCGGGACTGGGCGGGATACAGCCCATATTGCCGGCCACCGGTTCGACGATGACACAGGCAATGTCCAGGCTCTCGTCGCGCAGGGTTTTTTCAAGAACGTCGGTATCGTTATAGGGGATGGAGGCGGTGTTCTTGACGATATCATCGGGAACGCCGGGACTGCCTGGAATGCCCAGGGTGATAACACCGGAGCCCGCCTTGATGAGGAACGAATCGGCATGACCATGATAACAGCCGTCAAATTTGATGACCGTTTTTCTCCCGGTATATCCCCTGGCAAGACGAACGGCACTCATTGTCGCTTCGGTGCCGGAATTGACGAATCGCACTTTTTCTATGGACGGGACACCATCGACCACCATCCGGGCAAGCTCTATCTCGGAGGGAGTCGGCGCGCCGAAACTGGTCCCCTTGGCCGCACTCGCCTGCACGGCGCCGACAATGTCCGGATGGGCATGCCCCATGATCATAGGCCCCCAGGAACAGACATAATCCGTATATTCGTTGCCATCGACATCATAGACCGTCGAGCCTGCAGCCCTGTCGATAAAAAGCGGTTCGCAGCCGACGGAGCGGCAGGCCCGGACGGGGCTGTTGACTCCGCCCGGTATGAATTTCTGCGCTTCAGCAAACATTGCATTTGATCTGACCGTATCCATATATTCTCCTTGTCGGTGGTTTTTCGTGTCTGACACAACTGCCAATTAGGAAGCTGGGTCGTCTTTCGCTCTGCGCCAAAACGTTGGACTATAGCACGGAGGTCGAAAGGCTGTCAAATATGTTGCGCCGAGGCGTCGCCGGAAAATCAACACCCCATTGACTATCGAATTTTTCGTTTTACTTTATCAACATCTTTGCAGATATATTTTTACTTGTCACCAAAAAGGGCAGCAGGTAAACTAGCCGGCAACGGCAGGGAACTGTCGTATTTTGGAAAAACAACCTCTAGGTATATTCATTCCTCAACATCGAACACAAATTCAAGGAGAGAAAACATGGCAAGCGATAAGGTCCAACAGGTAAGCGACACGGATTTTGATGCACTGATAAGCTCCGAAACCCCTACCCTCGTTGATTTCTGGGCGCCATGGTGTGGTCCCTGCAAAGCGATCGGACCGGTTGTCGAAGATCTTGCCGAAGAATACGAAGGAAAGGTCAATATCGCCAAGATGAATGTCGATGACAACCCGGTAACTCCCGGCAAGTTCGGTATCCGGGCTATTCCCACGCTTATTGTTTTCAAAGGCGGCGAGGTCGTCGATCAGATCACCGGCGCGGTGGGCAAGTCACAGCTGGTCGAGCTCATCAACAAAGCCGTCTAGGAGCCTGTCGGATAATGGTCTTTTCCCCCATACCTGCGTTATTTCCAGAAAATCAATGCTCGCAATATCAACTATATGGCTGTGCTTGATTTCCTGAAAATGCCTTGATCTGAGAAAAAATGCCTATTATCCGACAGACTCCCAGCATCAGCTATCACCACGAAATCTCCGGCAGAAGACCGTGAAGAGGCACCCCGCGGTATCCATGCCGGACTGTGTCCACCCCAGCCGGCACCTTGCTCCATCCGGGCAGCAGGCGCCTTATGAAATCGAATGAAATCAACAGCGAATGTTCTTTGCAGACCCAGACTGACCCTTACGGCAATTGCCCTGGCAACAACCCTTCTCCTTTCCGGCTGCACGTTTCTCGATGACCTCTTCGTGGCCTCGGCGCCGGAGGACATGAATCTGAACCTCGCTCCGCAAACCCTGATCGAGCAAGGCATGGAGGAGTACAACAAGGGAAGATATTATGTTGCCATCGAATATTTCAACACGATCCTCGAAAACCACCGCTTCACCCCGGAAGCGCTGCTGGCCGAGCTGAAGGTAGCCGACTGCACCTACTACATGGGCAAATATGATGAAGCCTACGCCTACTACGAACGCTTCGAGGAGATGCATCCGACCAACGAGGCCATCCCCTACGTCATGTACCAGAAGGCCATGTGCCACTACAAACGTATCGACAGTATCGACAGAGACACCTCCGGCGCCCAGAAGGCCATTGAACGGTTTCAGCTGCTTCTCAACGCCTATCCCGATTCACCCTACGCCGCCGACGCCAAAGCCAAAATCATCGCCGCCAAAGAGTTTCTGGCCAACCACGAATTCGTCGTGGCCCAGTTCTATCTTCGCATCGATGAGCCTTCACAGGCCAAAATCCGTCTGAAATATCTCATCGCCATGTACCCGCAGACAGAAATCGCGCCCAAGGCCAAGACCCTGCTTGAAGACCTGCAGCAGCAGACGAACTGAGGCTGAACCGAGATAGAGTTTTGCTATAACGAAGATAACGGCCAAAAGGGCAAAAGCGAAGGCGATATCAGCGGCAAAAAGATGTTTCAGGGCTTTGCCCCACTGAGCTCTTCCCCTAAACAGACATCCATGGCCCGCACCGGACATATGGTTACGCAAAGGCTGCAGCCCGTGCATTTTTCCGGTTCAAAGAGCACAGCCATGTCAGAGCGCCGGACGTAGAGGGCATGGGAAGGGCATACTCCGGTACAGGCACCGCACTGAAAGCATTTTTGCTCATCCCTGCTGATGCCGGCAGCCAGACGTTTGACCCGCACGCCAAAGCTCTTGAGGTATTCGAGCGCCTCTTTGACGTTTTCCTTGACGCCCCGAAGTTCGAGGACCATCATGCCTTCCCTGTGCGGAAAGATATTGGCCTTGAGGATATTCGACTCCACGTCATATTTCTTGACAAGGTTGTATATAAAAGGTTTGTCGCTGGTGTCTTTGGGGAATCTGAGGACGTAAATACGTGCATACATAGAAATTTTAACTCCGCTAAAGGTGTCTGTGAATCGGCACTCCGACTTTCCACAACATCGTATATACCCTATTTCGATCCGTTGTTCCAGCCGCCAGTGCCTCTCTTGCCGGCGGCTCTCGACATTTTACCATGTACAAGATCTGCGCACTGAGTATATATTGCTGCTGACAGGCACGGCTTTACATGTACTTGCCGCCGGCCATAGGCTGCACAGGCTGCCATCACACCAAACGGACATCACACCAAACTACCAGGAATAGGAGAATATGGAAACATTGCTGGAAATTCTCACCCGGCTGAAAAACGGCCAATGCGACATCGACGAAGCTCTTGCAAAAATCAGCGTCCATCCCGCAGAAGACATGGAGGACGCCTGTATCGATCACCAGCGCGGTCTGCGCACGGGCAGGCCGGAGGTAATTTACGGCGCCTCGAAAAGCAGCGATCAGCTGGTCACCATCGGCAGCTCACTGCTGAAAAAAAACGATGTCCTGCTCATGACCAGGGTGGATGAAGACAAGGCGGCGGCGGTGCTTGAAAAACTGCCCCAGCTCAGCTATCACCGCAAAGCCGGCATCCTCTGCGCCAATCCCTGTCCCATCCAGCCTCAAAGATGTCTGGGATCGATCCTGGTCGTCTGCGCCGGTACCTCGGACATTCCCGTGGCCGAAGAGGCCAGGGTCACCGCCGAAAGCCTCGGCCACCCGGTGGAAAAACTCTACGACGTCGGCGTTGCCGGCCTGCACCGGCTGCTGGCCAAACAACCCCTGCTCACCACCGCCTCGGTCATCATCGTTGTCGCCGGCATGGAGGGAGCCCTGCCCAGCGTCGTCGGCGGACTGGTAAGCGCACCGGTAATCGGCGTGCCGACATCCATCGGCTACGGTGCCAGCTTCGGCGGCCTCAGCGCCCTGCTGGGCATGCTCAACAGTTGCGCCCCCGGCCTGGCCGTGGTCAATATCGACAACGGTTTCGGTGCGGCCTGCATGGCAACTGCCATCAACACGGTGAGAACGAAGTCGGCCTAATTTCCTTTTCCTCTTTTTTACCACAATTTACGGGCAGAACTTGCAAGATTCAGGCATTGCGGTATAATCGCCATGCTGTTCAATACCCGTTTTTTCCCGGGCGTTGGCCGCAAACACCCCTGTGGTGGACGATATCTGCCAATCAATGCAATCAGAGGCATACATGAATACTTCCTTAAAAGTCAAACTCGGCCTGCTCATCCTTCTTGTCATCGGCTCGATCACCACGGTGGTGCCTTCCTTTTACAAGGACGCCCCCGGCTGGTGGAAAAACTACATGGCCCCTGAAGGTCTGCGGCTCGGACTCGACCTCCAGGGCGGCATGCACCTGGTGCTCCAGGTCAATCTGGAAAAAGCGGCTGAAAACACCCTGGAACTCGCAGCGACCAACCTCAGAGACAGCCTCTCCGAAGAGGGCATTACCGCCGTGCGCACCAGGTCCGGCAGCAAGGACACCATCATCTTCACCCTGCCCAATACCAGCGCCCTGGAACAGGTCAAGACCATCGTCGACGAAGACGAGGACATCAGGGCCACCATTGAAAACACCACCGGCAGTTTTCCCAGGATCCTGCTGCAGCTCACCGATACCAGACTGGAGTATATCGAAACCAACGCCGTGGAGCAGTCCCTTGAAATCATCCGCAACCGGATAGACCAGTTCGGCGTCACCGAACCCGTCATCATCCGGCAGGGAGAAGACGAAATAGTCATTCAGCTTCCCGGCATCAAAGACCCGGAAAGGGCCATCAATCTCATCGGCGACACCGCCCAACTGGAATTCAAGGTGGTGGCCGACGAATCCGGACTCAACCTCGCTGAACTGGTCGACAGAGCCGTAAGCTCCGGTCAATGGGAGGAAGGGGAGCCGATCCGCAAACTCAACCGCGCCCTGGCCCCTCTGCTGCCCGAGGATACCTCCATCCACTTTGAAAAGGAGGTCGACCAGCAGACCGGCAGGGAATTCGTCCGTCCCATTCTCCTGGAAAACAAGATCCTGATGACCGGCGACATGATCAAAAACGCCCAGGTGCGAATCGGCGGCACCTTCAACGAACCCTACGTCGGCCTCGACATGACCAGCCGCGGCTCCAAGGTCTTTGCCAATATAACGGAAAAATACACCGGTCAGCGGATGGCCATCGTCCTCGACAATATCGTCCGCTCGGCGCCGGTCATACGTGAAAAAATCGTCGGCGGTTCAGCCCAGATAACCGGTTCCTTCAGCCACGAGGAGGCCCACGACCTGGCCATCGTCCTGCGCGTCGGCGCCCTGCCGGCCCCGGTCGACATCATCCAGAACATGACCGTGGGCGCCAGCCTCGGCCAGGATTCCATCGACAGGGGACTGAGTTCGGGTATCTTCGGCGCCATTCTGGTGCTGGCCTTCATGATCATCTATTACCGCCTCTCGGGCATCATCGCCAACTCCGCTCTGGTTCTCAACATTCTCTTTCTCTTTACCGGCCTGGCCATCCTCAATGCGACGCTGACGCTGCCCGGCATCGCCGGAATCGTCCTCTCCATCGGCATGGCCGTCGACGCCAATGTCCTCATATTCGAGAGGATGCGCGAAGAGTATAAATTGGGGAAATCGGTCAAGTCGAGTATCGACGGCGGTTTCAGCAAGGCCTTCTCGACCATCGTCGACTCCCAGGTGACGACGCTGATCACCGCCATGGCCCTCTTTCTCTTCGGCACAGGTCCCATCAAAGGTTTTGCCGTCACCCTTTCCCTTGGCATTACCTTCAACCTTTTCACCACGCTGTTCTGCTCGCGCCTGTTCTTCGACAGCCTGGCGTCGAGGAAAAAGATCAAAAGCCTGGCCTTCATGGAGATGGTGAAGAAGCCATCGCTTGATTTCATGCGCGTCAAGAACATCACCTTTGCCATATCGGCGGTACTGGTAGCCATCGGCCTCATTGCCTTCATCCAGATCACCCGCGGCAGCGCCAATCTCGGCGTTGACTTCACCGGCGGTTCGCTTCTGCAGTACAAAGCGCAGCAACAGTTTTCCATGGGCGAGGTGCGGCAGGTGTTCAATGAAAACGACATGGGCAGCGTCGATCTGCAGGAGGTGGAAAACGAAAACCGTCTCATCGTCAAGGTCAAGAAATCTGAAGAAGTAGTGGCCAATCTCGGTGAAAAGGTCGGCAGGATCCTCGATACTGAACTGACCGACAAGGGATTCATCCTCGAGAGCCAGTCGGAAATCGGCTCTTCGGTCAGCGAAGTCCTGCGCAACAAGGCACTGCTGGCTATCACCATCTCGCTCATCGGTGTCATTATTTACCTGGCATTGCGGTTTGACCTGCGTTTCGGCATGGCGGCGGCGGTGGCCACCTTCCACGATGTCCTGGTGGTGCTGGGAATATGCTGGCTTTTCAACGTCGAGATCACCTTGCTGATCATAACGGCGCTGCTCACCCTCGCCGGCTATTCGCTCAACGACTCCGTCGTCGTCTTTGACCGCATCCGTGAAAATCTCTACAAGAGCGAGTCAAAATCACTGACGGCCATCATCAACGACAGTGTCAATCAGGTGATCAGCAGGACGGCGGTAACCTCTTTGACCTCGGCCATGGTGCTGCTCGCTCTTTTTATCCTGGGCGGCTCCGTCATCCACGACTTTTCCTTCGCTCTGCTTTGCGGCGTGCTCGTCGGCACCTACTCCTCCATTTTCATCGCCAGTCCGCTGCTGACCCTCTGGAAGCCCAGAGAAGCATGACTGCAAAAGAGAGAGGATCATGACCAAGCTGCCGATGATGCCGGAAAACCTCAGAAGAGTGGACGATGACGAGCAGTTCGCCTTTGCCTGTCACAGCGGGGTGCGCTGCTTCACCCACTGCTGCAGGCAACTCGAACTCGCCCTGACGCCCTACGACGTCTTGCGCCTGAAAAACGGGCTGGGCATCGAATCCGGTGAATTTCTCGAACGGTATGTGATCATCGAACAAGAAGAGGAAGATGTCTTCCCCCGGCTCTATCTGACCATGATTGACGACGGCAGGGCCAGCTGCGTCTTCGTCAACAAAGACGGCTGCAGCGTCTACGCCGACCGTCCCGGCGCCTGCCGCGCCTACCCGATGGGCAGGGCCTCCATGCGCAAGGAAGACGGCTTTTTGCAGGAATTCTATGTGCTGCTCTGCGAAGACCACTGCAAGGGCTTCGAGGAAGAGCTCCGACAGACTCCTCTGGCGTACAGCATCGACCAGGGGCTTGATATCTATAATGCCATGAATGACATCCTCGTGCCGCTGCTTCAGCATGACCGCATTCGTCAAGGAATGCGTCTGAGCGAAAAACAGGCGAAGCTTTTCGTTTTTTGCCTCTACGACCTCGACGGTTTCCGTGCGAGACTGCTCGAAGGCTCTCTGTCGCCGGCTCCTTCGAAGAGGGAACTCGAAGGCAGACTCGATGATGATCGGGAGCTGTTGCGCTTTGGCGTCCAATGGCTCTGCGACCGTTTTTTTGACGACGACCGGGGAGCGGACACATCATGCTGAAGCTGATCGTCTTTGACTGCGACGGGGTTCTTTTTGACTCACGCCGGGCCAACCAGGAGTATTACAACCATCTGCTGCGTCACTTCAATCATCCTTCCATGAGCGAGGAGGAGCTCGAATACGCCCATATGCACAACGCCCTCGAGGCGATACGTCATATCTTCCGCCACTACCCCGAGGATTCTTTCGAAGAAATCGACGCCTTTCGCCGGCAGCAGGGCTACGAGCATGTGCTGCCCTATATGATCATGGAAGATGATCTTCTTGAATTTCTCGAAATGGTCAGAGAGCATTTCCATCTGGCCATATCCACCAACCGCGGCAATACCATGCTGCCGCTGTTGAAAACCTTCAAGCTCGAAGGCTACTTTGCCAAGATCGTCACCGCCGAGACGGCCCGGCGGCCAAAACCGGCCCCGGACGGCCTTGAGGAGATCCTCGAGCATTTCGGCTGTTCACCGGAAGAGACGATATTCATAGGCGATTCCATAATCGACGCCCAGCACGCCGCAGCCTGCTCCGTACCCCTGGTGGCCTTCAAGAATCCCGCCCTGGAGGCCGAATATCACGTCTGCTCTTTCATGGAGATCCTCAACCTGCCGCCGCTGCGGGAATATTTCCCCTAATCGGCGAAACGGCCACGAAAAGGTGAGTGGCTGTTATTCTTCGTCCACCCGTTTGACGCCTTCCATCAACAGCATCATGAAATCGCCGATGGCCGACTGCTTCATCTCCTGGTCCGGCAGTCCGGTGGTGAAATTGTAGACGCCCTCCCGCTCGACGAGAATGGCGAAGACGGCATCCTGGCCGCTTTTTTTGTTGTAGCTGGCAACGACAATCGAGCCCTCCAGAAAGGAGACCCTGGCCTTGCCTTTGGGCAGGTCGAGCGACAGCACGCCGGTCTTCTGGTGCATATGAAAAACCTGCAGCAGCTCGGCCGGGGCCATTTCGCTCAAACGCCCCTGCATGCAGGATTCAAAGTCCTGGGCCCGGATGCTGTTAGCCCTGGACAGCCTCTCCGCCAGCAGTCGGGCCATATGAATCTGCACGGCCTGGGATTTTTTGATAAGCTGGCTGAAATCCTTGCCGCTGATGGCCAGCAGCCGGGTATCCTCGAGAGAACGCACCGATGTGCTGGCGATGCTGTCGCCGAAATAGCTCATCTCGCCGCAGAGTTCGCCTTCGCCCAGCCTGGTAATGGGGACATCGCCGTCTTCGACAATCACCTCGCCGGCAAGGATGATATAGAGGTGTTCATTGAGTTCGCCCTTGCAAATGATCACATCATCCTTCTTGACGAGCCTGCCCCGGAAACAGCTGATGAATTTCTTCAGGTGATTGGCCGGAATCGCCTTGAGCAAGGGGTAATTGCGTATTTTATCGAATAGCTTCTGCTCCTTGGCGCTGAGAAGCATCTCAGCGTTGACCCCCTGATGATCTTCTCCCGCCGGTATTTGCCGAAATTTGATCAGACCGGTACAGCCGCTGCAGGTATATTTTCTCTGGTAGTCAGGGCGTTCGGTCTCATCGAGAAGTTGGAACAGCAGCTGGGTGACTTCACGAACAAGGATGAGACAGCTCTCCTTTCCCTCGGGAAAAGCGAGGGATTTTTGCGTCAGAATAAATTCTTCATCAAGCTCATAGAGCGGACAGTTGTTGTCCTCGACGATATGAAAAACGGTGCGAAAGGTCTTCATTTACGTACGAATCCTGCATGACATGGCATAACATTATCGGTGAGAGAGCAGCGGCTGCAGCCCCGGTTCCTCTTCTGTGCTCTATCAAAGGCGGCTATTTTTTTCAACTTTTCCAGCTTAATAATACGATAAAAACACATTTCTCTACATTTTACATCTTTTCTCTGTTATCCTACGCAGGCTGGCTAAAAAAGGCCTGGCAACCTATCTTTTTCACTCTTGAGAATTACATGGGGATCTCACGACTTCATCCTGACATCACGAGCATATGGCAACTCCAAACACACAGCTCAAGCAGATAGCTGAGGAACTCAAGGCCGATTTCGGCAACAGCCAGTATATCGACGTCATCCCCTTTGACGATGACCCGCCTGAAAAGTATGAAATCCGGTATCATCTTCCCGGCCTCATCCAGGACGAAAACGGCAAGGTCGTCGAAACCCGCGAACACGCCATCTTCATAAACATCCCCTTTGGCTACCCGCATTTTCCGCCGAGCTGCACCCCGAAAACGCCCACCTTTCATCCCGATTTCGACCAGGCGGCCATCTGCATAGGTGAATACTGGAACAAGGACCGCACCTTATCGGAGCTGATCATCTATATCGGCAGAATGATTACAGGTGAAATCTATTCGACGGAGAATGTCTTCAATGACTCAGCCCTGGCCTGGTACAATAAGATAGCCGGCCAGCTGCCGTTTGAAAAAGTGGATCTGAGTGCCTCGGCGCCCGAGGAAGAGACTCTTCATTTCCTCGACGAAGATGACCTCATGCCCCACGACATGGATACGCTCGACGAGGACGATCTGGCAGCCACCGCCGATTTCCTCGACCAGGATGCAGCGATGCCCGGGGAAGAGGAGATCAGTTTTCCCGACAGCCCGCAGACCACCGGCAAAGGTTCTCTCAACCGCGTACACCTGCTCATCCGCCAGAAACGTTTCTACGAACTCTCCCTGTTCCTCAAAGAGCTTCCCGAAGATGAGCATTTTGATGATCGTGCGGATATCGAATCAAAGATCACCTCCCTGCTCGCCAAAGCCACCCAACTGCAGAAAGAGGCCGACGAGGCTGAACATCAGGGAGATCCCCGAACCGCCCTGGAACTTTTTCGGAGGGTTGAAGAAACCGTACCGGATTTTCCCAACATTCAGGAAAGCATAGAAAGAGCCAAACGCTCGGTGGAACTGGCGAGCGACGACTGGGCGCTGGAAGACAACCAGGCCGGCGGCGCCGACGGCGACATTTCCGGTGAAGAAAAGACCTCGAAGTCCGCCAAAAAACGAGTAGCCTTTTTTGAAGAGACCACCAAGTCGACCATTCGCTTTCTTCCCATTCTTGGCGGAATTCTCATAGTCGCCCTGGCCCTGGTCTTCATTACCCCTTTCTTCGGCGCCAGATCAAAACTGGAGCGGGCTACGCTGCTTTACGGACAGTGTCTCCAGCTTCTGGAAGATAACCAGTTCAGCCAGGCCCGTGCTGAATGCGAAGCCGCGCTCGAGGAGTTAAAGGACATCAGTCTTTTTAAACGTAACGAGCGCGACGTCCTGCAAAAACAGATCAATCGAACCCTTACTTCCGACACCATGGTCCAGGGGCTCTCCGGCCGCGTACTTTTTCAGGGTAAATACGTCAAGGAATCGGATATGACCAGGGTGCAGGAATTCAACCGGCAAAAGCAGGAAGCCGATGCGTTTCTCGAGCAGGCGGAATGGAAAAAGGCGGCCGATAAATATACGGAAGCCCTGAAAACGGCTAAGCCGATCCACGACAGCTTTGAGGAAAGCCTGCTGCGGGAGATAGAAGACCAGATCCGGGTTGCCGACATCAATCTCGCCACGGAAAGAGGTCTGTCGCTTATGTCCAGAGGCGACCTGGAGAAAAGCCTCGAACAGTTTTCTGATGCGCTGGCCAGGGCCGAGAGCCTGCCGGAGGAACTCGGCGGCGACCTTATCGCCCGGATCCGCCCAAAAGTCCAGGAGATCAAATACCTCCAGCACCTTGATCTTGGCAAGAAATATTTTGACGCCAACGACTGGGAGAGTGCCATCAGGCAATATGAAAAGGCCCTGCAACTGCGGGATATAACTCCGGAAGAAGGCCAGGACGGAGATGCTGAATCGCTCTATGCCAATATGGCCGAAGCCGAACTGTTTTCACTTATAAACAATGCCCGCGATGCCTTCTCTCAATCCCTGTGGAACAACGCCATTAATAAATATCAGGAGGCGATTTCACTGCTGAACGAAAAACGCGAACTGCTGCAGCGTATCGATCCCGAAGAGATCGGGCAGCAGCTCGAACGCATTATCCTGCGGGCCCGGATAGTGCAGTACAAGCAGCAAGCGGATGGTCGACTGCAGCAGCAGCAATATGACCAGGCAATTTCCGCTCTCAACCAGGTCATCAATGCCGTCGTCGACAGCGGATTTCAAAACGACAAGGAATTCAAGGCGATCATCAGCGGCACCCGGCAGACGATCGCCGAAACACGCAGCAAAGCAGCCATTTCCAAGCGCATCGCCTACCTGGAGAGCAATTACAAACAGATCTTCGAAGCCAACTACAGTGCTGCCGTTCCCGAATATTTAAGCGAGCCCCAGGCCACTTTCCTGCGATACATGGACGATGGCAGGGAACTCTACGAACTGCAATGCCTGGAAAGCAACCGCGGCAGAAAACTGCGGCTGGTCATGCTCTACAGCTACAACCCGGCCACCAACACCTGGCAGTTCTACAGCGAATCGGGCTAGTGATGATGGTGGTGGTGATGGCCCTGGTCCTGGCTGGGACCTCCGGCTTCATCCAACGCTTTGTGCAGCAGGCGGTTGACCTCCCGCATGGCCTGCACCGCCTCATCGATATAGTCGGCGACCTTTTCCTGGCCATGCCGGCGGGCGATCTCAGACCACTTGGCACAGTCGCTCTCGTGACCGGTATTATGCTCAATCCAGTGGGGCAGCAATACTCGCAGTTTTTTTATTTCTTCCATTGTATGACCTTTACAAAGAGGTTTACAGCTCCTGTTTTTCAAGGATAAGGCGGCCGCCGCTGAAATCGATGGACCGCAGTTTCAAATCCTCCAGCTCCTCCGGACCCTCAAAAAGAGTACTCAGACGCAGACCCTTCTCCAGTATTTCCAGGCTGGTGACGTTCTCTTTCAGCAGCTGTTCGCTCCCCTTGTCTCTGACATAGGCACTCACCTGACACATATTCACTCCTTTGCGTTGAAATTGGCTCACACAAGAAACCTGAACTCTCCCTTACCGAGCAGGTCATGGAGGTGCAGCATCCCCACAAGCCTGCCCATCGCATCGACGATGGGCAGAATTGTGATCTCGTGCCGCTGCATGATGCTCAAGGCATCGGCGGCGAGCATATCGGCATCGATGCAGACCGGCTCCGGCGTCATCACCTCGCTCGAGCGCGATCCGTTAAACGTTTCCTGATCGGCAATATAGCGACGGACGTCTCCATCGGTGAGAATCCCTACCACCTTGTTGCCGGAATCAACGATCAGCACCGCCCCAAGATTTTTTTCGTTGAGGATTCTCACGGCGCTGATTGCAGAATCGCTGTCGCCGATGACCGGTACCCTGCCGCCGGTCACCATCACCTCTTTGACCTTGACCTTGAGCCGCTCTCCGAGGCTGCCGCCGGGATGATTCTGGCGAAAATCCGCCGCCTGGAATTTTTTGCGATTCAGCAGCACCACCGCAAGGGCATCGCCCATGGCCAGCGTCGCCGTCGTCGAGGTTGTCGGGGCCAGGCCGAGCGGGCAGGCCTCCTGGGGGATACCGATATCGAGGACGATATCCGCCGCCCTGGCCAGTGCCGAATCCAGTCCTCCGGTCATGGCGATGATGCTGACCCCGCGTTTCTTGAGACTGCTCAGGAGCAGGTTGAGCTCGCTGGTATTGCCGGAATAGGAAATGGCGATAACGACGTCTGTGGAAGCGACCATTCCCAGATCACCATGCAAGGCTTCCACCGGGTGGAGAAAAAAGGCCGGCGTGCCCGTACTGTTCAGGGTGGCGGCGATTTTCTGGCCGATGATCCCCGACTTGCCGATCCCCGTTATGACAACACGGCTGGGACAGCCGAGGATCACCTCGATGGCCTTTTCAAAACTCTCACCAATTTTTTCACGTACCGCCGCAAGCCCCTGCTCTTCTGTGAGCAGGACTTTTCGGGCTTCTTCAATCGACATAGAAAACCTGCTATCTTCTTGGAGTTCTCCTGCAACCTCATCTGGACCGGCCACCGAGGTCTTCGGCCTCTGTCCGGCGTCTTGTACACTATTCACTGTCATGCTTTAATCAAGAATTCTTTCTCTGCCTTTTTACTGCCATCAGCGTCGAAAAAAAAGCTTTTTATCCCAGGGAAAGTCCTTTTCTCGATGGCGCCATTGGCGAGAATGTTTTACTATAACCGATTGTGTTCAACGGGATCTTTCAGTTCTTTTTCGTCATTACCAATATACACCTCTACAGACCAGCACGGAGTCGAAACATGTCAAATTACCTGTTTACCTCGGAATCGGTCTCGGAAGGTCACCCCGACAAAGTCGCCGACCAGATTTCCGATGCCATTCTCGATGCCATCCTCGAAAAGGACACAAACGCCCGCGTAGCCTGCGAAACCATGGTTACCACCGGCATGGCCATTATTGCCGGCGAAATCACCACCAGTGCCTGGGTCGATATGCCCCAGGTGGTAAGAAATACCATCCGCGAAATCGGCTACAATTCTTCGGACATGGGGTTCGACTGGCAGTCCTGCGCCATCCTCACCTCCATCGATAAACAGTCCGGCGACATAGCCCAGGGGGTAGACGAAGGCAAGGGTCTCGATCTCGATCAGGGAGCCGGCGACCAGGGATTGATGTTCGGCTACGCCTCCAATGAAACCGATGTTCTCATGCCCATGCCCATTACCTACGCCCACCGCCTTACCCAGAGACAGGCGCAGGTTCGCAAAGACGGGAAACTGCCCTGGCTGCGTCCCGATGCCAAGAGCCAGGTGACCATAGAATATGTGGACAGGCTACCCAGCCGCATCGAAGCCGTGGTGCTTTCCACCCAGCATGACGAATCGATATCCTATGAGGACCTCAAAGAGGCGGTAATAGAGGAAATCATCAAACCCACCCTGCCCGCCGGCATGGTGGACAGCGGTACCAAGTATTTTATCAATCCCACCGGCCGTTTTGTCATCGGCGGTCCCGTCGGCGACTGCGGCGTCACCGGCAGGAAGATCATCGTCGACACCTATGGCGGCAAGGGATCCCATGGCGGCGGTGCTTTCTCCGGCAAGGACCCTTCCAAAGTGGACCGCAGCTCGTCCTATATGGGAAGATATGTCGCCAAGAATCTCGTCGCCGCCGGCATCGCCTCCGAGGTGGAAGTACAGATCGCCTATGCCATCGGCATTTCCACGCCTGTTTCCATAAACGTCAACTCCTTCGGCACAGGCAGGATTTCCGATGACCGCATCAAGAAAATCATCATTGAATGTTTTGACCTCAGGCCCAAAGCCATCGTCCAGCAGCTTGACCTTCTCCGACCAATCTATCAAGCCACCGCCGCCTATGGCCACTTCGGCAGAGAATTGCCGCAGTTCAGCTGGGAAAAAACCGACAAAGCCGAGGAACTCAAAGCTGTCGCCGGAATCTGAAAAGACATTTAACACCGGGTGTCTCCCCGGCGCTTTTCATAAAGTTACGTGACAACCATCCATGGACACAACGAGGTACTACGATATGACGCAAGATTATAAGGTGGCCGATATTTCCCTGGCCGATTGGGGCAGGAAGGAAATCGAAATTGCCGAGACCGAAATGCCGGGTCTCATGGCGGTGCGTGAGAAATACAGCCAGGAGCAGCCGCTCAAAGGCGCCCGGATCGCCGGCTGCCTGCACATGACCATCCAGACCGCCGTTTTAATGGAAACCCTCGTCGAACTCGGCGCCGAGGTCAGATGGTCCTCCTGTAACATCTTCTCCACCCAGGATCACGCCGCAGCGGCCATGGCCGCCGCCGGAATCCCCACATTCGCCTGGAAGGGCGAATCCGAGGAAGAGTTCTGGTGGTGTATCGACCAGACGATATTCGGCCCCGACAACTGGCGTCCCACCCTCATCCTCGATGACGGCGGCGATCTCACCCTGGTCATGCATGAAAAATACAGGGACGATATCACCGGCATCGTCGGCATCAGCGAAGAGACAACGACCGGAGTACACAGGCTCAATGAAATGGCCAGAGAAGGTACTCTTATGTGCCCTGCCTTCAACGTCAACGATTCGGTGACCAAATCGAAATTCGACAATCTCTACGGCTGCCGCGAATCGTTAATCGACGGCATCAAGCGCGCCACCGATGTGATGATCGCCGGCAAGAACGTGGTGGTCGTCGGCTACGGCGACGTGGGCAAAGGCTGCGCCCAGGCCCTGCGAGGGATGGGGGCCCGTGTCTTTGTCACCGAGATCGATCCGATCTGTGCCCTGCAGGCGGCCATGGAAGGCTACAAAATCGTCACCATGGAAGAAGCGGCTCCCATGGGCAATATCTTCGTTACCTGCACCGGCAACCTCAAGGTAATCAGCCGCGCCCACATGGAGGCCATGCCCAATGAAGCCATCGTCTGCAACATCGGCCATTTCGACTCAGAAATCGATATTGCCGGCATCCGGGATCTTCCCTGGGATAACATCAAGCCTCAGGTCGACCATGTCACCTTTCCCGACGGTAAAAAAATCATCATCCTCGCCGAAGGCCGTCTGGTCAACCTCGGCTGCGCCACGGGACATCCCAGCTTCGTCATGAGCAACTCCTTCACCAATCAGGTTCTGGCGCAGATCGAGCTGTGGAAAAACCATGCAAGCTATGAAAAAAAGGTCTACTTCCTGCCCAAAGAACTCGATGAGATGGTGGCCAGACTCCACCTGCAGAAGATAGGCGCCAATTTAACGACCCTGACCGAAGAGCAGGCCAAATATATCGGCGTCAAGGTCGATGGCCCCTTCAAACCGGACTATTACCGCTATTAAAAAAAGAACAGGCCGCAGAGCTTTGATTGCGGCAGTCGATCAGCCGGGGGCCGCCGGAACTTATGTTTTGGCGGCCCCTGCGCTTTTGCCTGCCAGACTGAGGTCACCGGACAACACCCGATGCACCGCCCCCTGCTCGTCCCGCACGAGCAGGCTGCCGTCATCGTCGGGACCCTCCGCCCGGGCATAGACTATCTGCCGCGCATGGGTGAGCCACCGCAGCCACTTGCCCTGAAGAAAGTCGCGTTTTTTCCACTGCTGCAGCAGCGGTTGGAATCCCTCTCTCTCCAGCCAGGCCACGTGTTCAAGCACCGTCGATGCCAGAGGTTTGAGCAACTCATCCGGATTGTACTCGTTGCCGGTGGCCAGCAGCAGCGAAGTGCTGCCGGCTCGCAGCTCCTCGGGAAAATCCTCTCTGGCGGTGGTAACGTTGAGACCGATGCCGACAATGGCGAACGGCTTCTCGGCCGCATTTTCGCCGAAATGGGCCTCACACAGGATCCCCGCACACTTCTTTTCGTCTATGAGAATGTCGTTGGGCCATTTGAGCATGACCGGGAGACCGCACAGTTTCTCGAGCACAGCAGCAATGGCAACGCCTGTGGCCATAGTCAGTTTGGGGTAGTCCTCTTCGCCTAAACGGGGCCTGAGGATCAACGAAAAATAGAGCCCGCTGTTAGCCGGCGAGCACCATGTTTTTCCTAATCTGCCGCGGCCAGCCGACTGGCTGAAGGCGCGGACGATTTCGCCATGGGCGGCGCCATCGACGGCCAGTTCGGCTGCCGTGGTATTGGTCGAGGGCAGGGAGCTAAAGGTGTGAATCGCAGCTGCCATTATTCATACCCCTGGGAGATGACTAATTTTTGAGGATATAGATCAGGAGCCGCATCATCGTCTCTCAGGCGATACTACGAAAAGATTTGCAGCCTGGAACATTCAGCTGAGGCCCTGAGGAGGAAAACTGCAAAAAAAAAACTGATTACCAATGAAACTCAGCTACGCATCCTGAGGGACCGGATTGCTCATTTCACGGGACGCCATAAACCCGTCCATGGGGGCAAGGCTTACGCCGTCCTGGCTGCAGACACCCGCGAAATGAGCAACCCGGCCCCCCTGCTAGAGGCCAGGCTGAGTTTCATTGGTAATCAAAAAAAAATGCGGAACCCTCGATGAGGTCCCGCATTTGCATTACGTTAAGACAAAAGCTTACTGCCGCTATTCCTCTTTCTTCTTCTCTTCGTTCTGAATGCGAGCAGGAAGAGCGTACATAGTGGTGGAACCGGAAGACCAGAACATCAGAGTGCCTTCACGTACCATCTCATTGGCAAGATTTTTGATCTCCCGGGGCTTGGCCTCGGGATCGCATTTGTAAAAATCTTTGATGTACAACTGAGGTTTCGGAGATTTTGTTGCTTTCTCCAGTATTGCCGCTTTGAGCTCTTCTTTGCTTAAGGCCATGTTCTTCTCCTTTAAAAAAAGAATGTATAGAAGAAAGCATCTCAGTGCCGCGCCGCTCCGACAACCGGAGCAGCGCGGTAGGTTATCACACTTAATTACTTGATATGGCTAGTGTACTTGAATTGAGTACTGGTCCGCCAGGTGTCGTACGCAAGGCGATAGTCATCGATGCTCTTTTCAGTGAACGGTATATCACATTTCTCGAAGAATTTCTCCCAGCCGATTCTCTCGGCCCAGTCGCCCAGACGCTCATACTTGTTGGCACCCTCGGCATAGGTCTCGAGGATCTTTTTGACTGCCTGTACGGTCTCGGGCCAGCGCGGGGGAGTGTTCGGCAGAAATGGAATGACCATCTTGGAGAACTTCGGCTGACTGATTCGGTTGGACACCTTGCCGCCCACCAGGATGGCGATACCGTCGCCTTCGGGATCGGCCATGGGCATGGCCGGACACATGGTGTAGCAGTTACCGCAGAACATGCAGCGCTCAACGGTTACCTTGACCGACTTGATCTCCTTGCCCTCTACCTCGACCTTGGTCGGCTTGACAGCACCAAGGGGACAGGAGGCGATGGCCAGCGGCAGCTCGCAGACACCGGTGATGCGCTTGTGGTCGATCATCGGCGGCTTGCGATGGACGCCCAGGATGGCGATATCGGAAGCATGGACGGCACCGCACATGTTGAGGCAGCAGGCCAGGGCGACGCGTACCTGGGCCGGCAGGGTGTGCGAACCGAAGTAGTCGAAAAGCTCATCCATGACG
The DNA here is from genome assembly GCA_041642275.1 of Desulfopila sp. Classification (GTDB taxonomy): domain Bacteria; phylum Desulfobacterota; class Desulfobulbia; order Desulfobulbales; family Desulfocapsaceae; genus Desulfopila_A. The sequence goes on from JBEPWT010000016.1 coordinate 21,080, forward strand.
GCCTTGACCACACCGGAGGCATCCGTAGCCGGGGTATGGCAGTGGACCCAGCCCTGGGTATGGACGATATTGGTAAGGCCGGCGCCGGTACCGCCTACGGGGTACTTGGTGCCATTGCCGTAGGTGGCCAGGGTGTCGAGCAAAGGCTGAACTTTGTCCTTGGAGTCGACCATGAACTCGATATTGTTCCTGGTGGTAAAACGCAGGAAACCGTCGCAGTGCTTGTCGGCGATCTCGCAGACTTCGCGGATATATTCAACGGATACCAGACGGGCGCAGCCGACGCGGACGGAGTAGACCTCGTCGCCGGTTTCGGATTTGTGCATCAGAATGCCCGGCTGGATGATTTCATGATAGAGCCACTTGCCCTTGTTCGCCTTGATGACCGGCGGATGGAACTGTTCGTAATGTGGCGGACCAAGATCGGATATTCTGCCTTCCATCGGTTTTTCAGGATTGTATCCCATGATAGAATTCTCCTTATATGTTGTTGGTAATGTATTTTCTCAATTCCACTCGTTAGGCCTGGTGACGGGCGCGGAACTCGTCGATGTCACGATCGAAACCGCCTTCAACCTCTTCTTCCTTCCAGAAGACATAGGGGTTGGAGCGGGGCTCCTTGATCATCTGCGGAATCGGCTCAAGCTCCATGATTTTAATAAAGTTCGGCAGACCGACGCGCTGCATGGTCTCACCCACGCGCTCGCGGTTTTTGCCTTCTTCCATCCAGTAGTCCCAGATTTTTTCGATGAAGTCGATCAGCTCTTCGAAGTCATTCTCCTTCTCGATCTTCATGAAGGGAACGAGCAGGGTGGAGAACTGAGCACCGTCGAGAATCGGGGCCTTGGCGCCGACCAGAATGGTAGCACCTTTCTCATCGCCGGGGCGCAGGGCGCGCGGCATGACGTTGATGCAGTGCATGCAGCGGGTACATTCCGTATCGTCGATCTTCAGCTCATCGCCTTCCAGCCACATGCACTCGGTGGGGCAGAGGTCGATGACTTCTTTCTGGAGGTCGAAGGGGCCCCAGTCACGGCCGCTGTGGGCGCCGCCGTTGGCCGGATAGTTGCCGGCGACGTATTCCTTGACGGCAGCCTGGTCGATCTTGATCTCATCTTTCCAGGTGCCGATGACGGAGACGTCGGAGCGGGCGATAGCGGCAACGCAGTCGTTGGGACAACCGGAGAACTTGAACTTGAATTTATAGGGGAATGCCGGACGATGGATCTCATCCTGGTAGTGGATGGTCAGGTGATGACAGACCTCTTCCGTGTCATAGCAGGACCACTCGCAGCGGGAAAGACCGAGGCAGTTGGCCGGGGTCCGCAGGTTGGAGCCGGAGCCGCCGAGATCCTGGCCCATGTCATGGGTCAGATCCCAGAAGAAGGGCTCGAGGTTCTCGGTACGGGTACCGAGAAGAATGATATCACCGGTGGAACCGTGAAAGTTGGTCATACCGGAGCCGTGCTTCTCCCACAGAGCCATCAATTGACGGAGATTGTCCGTGGAGTAGTACTTGGATGCAGGCTGAGCAACACGGATGGTGTGAAAATGCTCGACTCCAGGGAACTGCTCGGGAACATCGGCATAGCGACCGACGATGCCGCCGCCGTAGCCGAATACACCGACGATGCCGCCATGTTTCCAGTGAGTGATTCTATCTTTGTAGGATAATTCCAGAATACCCAGAATATCCCAACATTCAGGCTTGGTTTCCGCCTGTTTCTTGATGTCGGTAACGAAGCTCGGCCAGGGACCGGTCTCCAGTTGATCCAACAAGGGCGTCTCATGTTTTGCCATGATTTCCTCCTTTGAATTACTGTTTATACTGCAACCTTAACCAAATAATATACTATTAAAGAATTTGTTTCCCAACTGGCTGGTGGAGAGAGAGCTGCAAGATCAACTGTATGTAGCTGTATGTAGCAGACACCGACCTGTTGCTGCGGTACGTCAAAGACAACCTCCAGTGCCTTCAAGCACCACGAAACATAAAACCAGTGAATAATCATTCAGCGGCAGAGAATATCTTTGTATAGCTCTTTTGTCAACAAAAAACAGTAGCTCAGCAGCGGGGAAAATGAATCGTCATTCAGGACCTCTTCTCCCGAAAATTAGACAGTTCCCATAGTTTCGAGAATGAATCCGGCAAGCGCATCGTCGCTGCTTTTGCCTCCTTTCATCTCTTCCAGGAAACGTCCGGCCAGCACCTTGCCGAGCTGGACGCCCTCCTGGTCGAAGGAGTTTATGTTCCAGGCAAAACCCTGAAATACCACCTTGGCCTCATAGAGGGCCAGCAGCGCCCCCATAACTCCGGGAGTAAGCCTCTCGCCCAGGAGGACACTGCTTGGTCTGTTGCCCGGAAAGACCCTGTTGGGGTTGTCACTGTCCTGGCCGCGGGCCAGCGCCACCGATTGCGCCAGCAGGTTGGCAAGAAGCTTCTGCTGCGAGCTGGTCTGGTCGACCTCCATATCCTGAGCGTACTGAGACCGATAAAAACCGATGAACTCGCAGGGAACCCTTTCCGTGCCTTGATGCAGCAGCTGGAAAAAGGCATGCTGGCCATTGGTGCCGCACTCTCCCCAGATCACCGGACCACTCTGGTAGCTGATTCTCTTGCCCTGCCGGTCAATCGACTTGCCGTTGCTCTCCATGTCCAGCTGCTGCAGATGGGCCGGAAATCTGTGCAGTCCCTGGCTATAGGGAAGAACGGCCAGGGTGGACATGTTCAAATAGCTATGATTCCAGATACCCAGCAGAGCAAGGAGCAGAGCCTGGTTGCCCCGGACGTCGGGCTGCTCGCAGAGGTAATCCATATTCGAGGCCCCTTCGAGAAAATCAAGGATCTGCTCGTAGCCCAGGAAGAATCCCAGCGTTACCAGCCCGACCATGGAGGTGGAACTGTAGCGCCCGCCGATGTAATCGTACATGTAAAACGAGCGTCGATAGCGCTCTGGCGCATCCATGGGGCTGCCTTCGCCGGTTATGGAAATACAATGCTCCGCCGGGTCGAGGCCTGCGGCCCGGAAAGCATCTCGCACCAGCTCTTCGTTGGTGAGGGTTTCAAGGGTCGTACCGCTTTTGGAAACGACGGCGACCAGACTCCTTGACAGATCGGCCCGGCGCAGCACGGCGGCCGCATCATCGGGATCGACGTTGGAGAGAAAATGGACTGTGCGGCCGGGACGACCATAGGCTTTCAGAGCCTCGCAGATCGACCGTGGCCCGAGATCCGAGCCGCCGATGCCCACATGGATCAAGGTGGTGAACGTCTCCTTCTTGCCGTTGCAGAGCTGCCCTTCGTCGATTTCCTCAAGAAAAAGCTTCAGTTTCGACAGCTGCCGCACGGCCTGATTTGTCGCCTCCTCGTTGCAGGGCTGTTCGACGAAAATATCCCGACTGGCGGTATGCAGAACCTGACGACTTTCGCTCTCCGCCCCTTCTATTGCGTTCATCACAGCGCCGTTTTTCATCTCCTGGAACTGGGGCACCAGGGCGCATTCGTCGGCCAGAGACTGCAGCGCCGCCAGCACCTCGTCGTCGAGGCGCTGCGACCAGTAAAAAAGGGAAAAATAGGAAGATGAGCAGATATAGTCCTGCAATCTCTGTTTGAACGAAGCATCATCGAGCGTGGACAGATCGAAGGGCTTTTCTTTCAGCCCGGCCAGTCGCTCATGCGCCGCCGTCCGATCATAGGCAATCCTTTTCTGCATACACCCCCCTTTGTTTATGCGTTTTCCCCATTTGAAAATTGTCCGGGGAAGTAAAGACCATACTCATTTTTCTTGTAATTACGGAATAGCAATGCTATCAGGTGATGCAATTTGCGAAGAACAGTCTCCATGCCTCCGGCGCAAGACCGTCATGCAATCAGCTCTCTTTACTCTTGGAACAGATGAGCTTTTGAGGACGGTTCAGGCCGTCCTGCGCCTGCTTCTGCCTTCTGCGGCGAGACTCTTGAGATCGGCGATCACCTCGCCATATTCCTCGTTGCCGTAGACGGCACTGCCGGCAACAAATATGTTGGCGCCGGCCTCGGCGACGGTACTGATATTTTCTCTGCCGATGCCGCCGTCGACCTCGATGGCTACATTGAGATCCAGGGTTTCGATGCGGTTGCGCAGCTGCCAGATCTTCTCCAGGGCCGATGGGATGAAAGACTGACCGCCGAATCCCGGGTTGACGCTCATCACCATCACCAAATCGATTTCTTCGAGAATATAATCCACCGAGGACAGGGGGGTCGCCGGATTGAGAACGACGCCCGCCTTTTTGCCAAGTTCCCTGATGCGCGTCACTGTTCTGTGAAGATGCGGGCAGGCTTCGACATGGACGGTTATCCAGTCGGCGCCGGCGGCGGCGAAGCTTTCGACATACCGGTCGGCGTCGGCGATCATCAGATGCACGTCGAGTGGCTTGTCCGTCACCCTTCGCACCGCTTCAACCACCAGCGGGCCAATGGTGATATTGGGCACAAACCTGCCGTCCATTACATCTATATGGATGACATCGGCGCCGGCCAGGTCAACGGCCCTGACCTCTTTGCCCAGATTGGCGAAATCGGCCGAAAGAATAGAAGGCGCCAGAAGTAGTTCTTGTAGGTCCTGCATGATTATGTCCTTGTACTTGAATAGTGGTGGTCGGTGGATGATACACAATGACGTGTTGGCGAAATCACTTGGTTAGTGCCTGTCCATAAATGGCACTTTTGCCCTAACTCCCGGAGTCTCATGCTTCGCTTACCGGTTGCTCTCAAAATTTAATCCTCGGAATATCAATTATATGCCTGTGGTTAAATTTATCGAGCGCCTAGATTTAGAACAAAATTGCTCATTCCTGGACAGACACTAGTTAAAAAACCCGTAGCAACATATGTCAAACTTCAGTGCTTACAGATGAACCATGCCCGTGCGAAATCGAAGCGAAGGCAGCGCTGAGGCCTGAAGGCGGAACGCAGGCACCGGACAGCTGCAGCCGCCCGGGGGGGATCCACACTGCAGCATGAATTCTCAGACCAAGCCGCCCGGCCGGCCATGCGCCTTTCTCCGTGAAATTCCACTCAGCAGAGCCTGCGAACCTCCCCTCCCGGCAGAAGCTCAACCAGGCCTTCCAGTTCAAGAAGCAGCAGATATTCGCTGAATGCAAAAATTTCCAGCCCCGACTTCAGCAACAGTTCGTCCCTGGAAAGAGGATAACTCTCAATGCAGTCAAGTAAAGTTCTGGCGCCGCTGTCCAGTCCGTCCGCCGTCCCGTCAGGGCTGGAGGGACGGGTGGAAAAGGCCCTGATGCCCAGATCCTCGAGAATATCATCGGCCGACTGCACCAGTTTCGCGCCCTGTTGCAGCAGCCAGTGGGTTCCCTCGCTTTTATAGCTGTCCACCTGGCCGGGCACGCCATATACCTCCCGACCCTCGTCGACGGCAAGCTGGGCGGTAATCAAGGAACCCGACCTTCGCGCGGCTTCGACGACAACCACTCCCCGGCTCATGCCCGCTATTATACGATTTCTGGCTGGAAAACGAAAGCCTTCAGGGGCGGTGCCCAGGGGATATTCACTGACAATCAGGCCGTTTTCGACGATTTTCTCAAAAAGCTTCCGGTTCCCCCGCGGATATACAACGTCGATGCCGCAGCCCAAAACGGCAATGGTGTTGCCGCCGGCGGCAAGGGCGCCGCCATGGGCATGGGCGTCTATTCCCATGGCCAGTCCGGAGACGACGGTGACTCCGGCAGAGGCCAGGCCGCGGCCCAGATTATAGGCTGTGCGACTGCCGTAGCTGCTCGCCGCCCGCGAGCCGACCACGGCTATGGAGGGAGTTTCCAGAAGCGATGTATCCCCGCGCACATAGAGAAGAGGCGGCGGATCGCTTATCTGTCTCAGCCACTCGGGATAGGCCGCAGCCGTATAGGTAAGACATGCAGCACCGAGTTCGGCGAGCATGTCCTGCTGTCTGAGGCAGCGGCGATGGATCTCCTCCCGGCCGGCCAGCCCCTGCAGCTGCCGGTCGCCTATTCCCCTGACCGACCGGATATCTTGCGAACGGGCCTGCAATACCGCCCCGGGACTGCCGAAACGCTCGACCAGCGCCCAAAAACCGGCAACGCCGACGCCCTGAACCTGGCTCAGCACCATCCATTGGGTGATTTCGTTCATTTTCTGCCGTTGCCACTGGAGTTTGGCCGTTTGCGCCATGACGCAGGAAGACGGGCAGGAAAAGTGCAGCTGCCCGCCACAGGATCGGAAAATCCGCCTGCAGACGACGCGGGAGCCGCGGGTCAGGGGCTATTCTGAGAAATATGCCTGCCAAATATGCCTACCGGTCGATCATAAAAACCCGCAGCTCCTCGATCCTTGACGGATGCTTGAGCTTCTGAATGGCCTGGGCCTCGATCTGCCTGATGCGCTCCCGGGTCACGGCAAAGCATTTGCCCACTTCCTCAAGGGTATGATCGCAGTCGACATCGATTCCGTAACGCATGCGCAGCACCTTGGCCTCTCGGGGGGAAAGAGAGGACATCACGTATTTGAGGCATTCGCGCAGGCTGTTGACCATTGAGGCCTCATGCGGGCTCAGCTTGCCGTTGTCCTCGATGAAGTCGCCCAAAAAGGTTTCGCCGTCGTCACCCACCGGTGTATCCAGCGAGATGGCGTCCTTGGCGATCTTCAGCGCCGACTTCACCTTGGCCACTTCCGTCCCCAGCTGCTGGGCCATCTCCTCGGGAGTAGGCTCCCGATGCTCCTCGAGCATGAAGTCCTTGGAAACCCGAAGCAGCCTGTTGATGGTCTCTATCATGTGCACCGGCAGGCGGATCGTCCGTCCCTGGTCGGCAATACCCCTGGTTATGGACTGACGAATCCACCAGGTGGCGTAGGTGGAGAATTTATAGCCCCGATGATAATCGAACTTATCTACGGCCTTCATCAGCCCTATATTGCCTTCCTGGATGAGATCGGCGAACTGCAGCCCCCGATTGACGAATTTTTTCGATACCGAAATGACCAGCCGCAGATTGGCGCGCACCAGCGCTTCCTTGGCCTGTTTGCTTATCTCGCGTCCCTCTTCTACTTCAAAGAGACATTTTCGCAGAATCTGCCGGCTGATGCAGGACTCTTCGAGAAACTGAAGATTTACCTGGTGTTCAAGAGCCTTGGGGTCTACTTCCCGGCCGCTGTCGCCGGCCCGGATCTTGTACTCCTGGAGCACCTCCATGAGAACGTAGCGGAGACGGCGCGACAGCTCTTCAAGGCCGGAGGCGACGGCATCGACGCAGGAGGAACAGAGTATTCTCTTTTCGAACAAGGTGGCAATCTGTGTGCCGACAGCCTCAATTTCGCTGCTTATCTCCTCCACCTCGGACATCTTGGCGGGATGAATGGCAACCAGCTTCCGGCGCAGCTGCTCCCTCCTGGCATCGAGGACAAGGGCAGCGTCCACGGCCTGAAAAAAGGCCTTTCGCTCTCTTTTTACCAGAGAAAGGTGATTTTCCGGAACACCGCTGATCACCTGGTGCACTTTCTTTCGTCCTTCCCTGAGGTCATCGGCTATCTGCTGAATGGCCGGAATCGCTAGAGAGGTCGAAAAAACAGCCGACTGCACCCTGCGCTTGCCGTCCTCCATCTTCTTGGCCAGCTTCAGTTCTTCCTCGTGGCTGAGCAGGGTCAGCGATCCCATCTCCCGGAGGTAGATATTCATGGGATCAACCGAATGCTTGATATCTTTGCCCGTGCTCCTCGCGATACGGCGCCGGTCACTTTTCCTGCGGTCGCCGCCATAGTGCCGGCGGTCAGCGCTGCGCTTTACCCGGCGATCCCCCGAGACACCGTCCGGCGGGAAAGCCGGCTCTTCCGCTTCCGGCGTGAAAATCCCCGTCAGATCATGAAGATCAGAACCTTCTTCAGAGACGTCGAACTCCTCGTATTCGTTGTCATCCATGTCGTCCCTGTTATCCTGACTGTCAAGAACCATATGGTAATCCCCTTTACCTCTATATTTGTTGCCCGATTGCTCTGCGCTAAGTACCCTGAATTGCACCAGCATGGCGGACAACTACAGTAGCTGATCAGTATAGCAAAATAATTTCGATGCGCAATAAACACTTAAGTTTTTGCGAAAAAACACGGCCATTAGTCTAATATTGGGCTTCAGTCGCCCCGCATTTCCCTCTCCAGCGTCTGCTTCTGACGCAAAAGATTTTCCAGCTTTTCAAAGTCATTTTCCCGCTGAGCCTGCTCTATCTCCGCCATCAGGGAAGCTGAAAGCGTACGTTTGGTCTGCATCTCGAGCCACTGCAGCAGTTCCTGCAGCTCGGCCCGCACGGCTTCGCCGCCGGTATTTTTTTCAATGCGCGAGGCCTCGAGCAGTATCTGGCCGACCAGTTCCCGCTCGGGCCCCTCCGGCAGAGAGGCAAAGATATCCTCCGGCTGTACCTCTTTGCTCTGCTCGACCATTCTTTTCATCTGCAAAAAAACGATCTCTCCCAGACCTCCCTGCAGGGCCGGGCGGAGATTACCGTTCTCCAGCTCGGCGAAAAAGCCGGGCTGCATAATCATGAACTCGACCAGCTTCTTCTGCGCCGGCGTAACCGGCAAGGCCCCGGCATCGACACTCTTCGGCCTTGCCGTCTCTCTCTTCAGCTGGTCGTCCTGCTGCTCCCGGGAACTGACCGCAGCCTCGAGACGGCCGGGCTCAATTTTCAGTTTCTCGGCGAAGTGAGAGATGATCAGCGACCGCTGCATCGGCGAAGAGGCGGCGTCAGCCAAGGGTTTGAGTTCCCTGGCGATGCGGCTTTTCCCCTCCAGGGAAAGGCCGTGCTCCTCTATGAGCCGGTCAAGGACGAATTCCGAGAGTTCCGCGGCATCGTCGAGCAAGGCGTACAGAGCCTCCAGTCCCTTTTCACGTACGAAGGTGTCGGGATCATGGCCGCTGGGCAGCAGAGCCACCCGGGCAGAGACCTCCTCCGCCAGGAAAAGGGGGGCGGCCCTCATAGCCGCCTTGACTCCGGCCGCGTCGCCATCGAAGAGCAGCGTCGCCTCTTCGGCATACCTTGCCACCAGCCTGATCTGCTGCGAGGTCAGTGCCGTCCCCAAAGGAGCGACGACGTTGCCGCAGCCGCGATCAACCAGGGCGATCAGGTCGAAATTCCCCTCGACGATCACCGCCTTGCGGCTCCGGCGAATTTCCTCCCGCTGCTGATAGAGACCGAGCAGGTTCCTGCTCTTGTTATAAATATGGCTCTCGGGCGAGTTCATGTACTTCGGCTGCCCCTCGCCGACAATACGGCCGCCGAAGCCGCAGACCCTGCCCTGCATGTCGTATATGGGAAAGAGGATACGGTCGCGAAAGCGGTCATAGGTGCCGCCGCCTTCTTTTTGGACCACAAGGCCTATTTCCACGGCAATGGCCGTTTCTTCGGCCGTAAGCCTGCCGCCGAGAAAATTCCAGCCGCCGCTTTCTTTTGCAGGGGCGTAGCCTATATGAAAACGCTGCTGGGCCTCAGCCGATATCTCCCGCCGCTGCAGATAGGCGCGGGCGGCGTCTCTGGCGCTGCCGGAGAGCAGGTAGTTCCTGTAGATATCGGCGGCCTTGCCGGCCACTTCATACATCACCTTCTGTTTTGACTGCCGCTGTTTCTCCTCTGGGGAAAGCCTCTTTTCCGGCAACTGAATATTGAGCCTGTCAGCCAGGTATTTCAAGGCCGTAGGAAAATCATAATTGTGATATTTCATCAGAAAGGAAAAAACATCACCCGATTCGCCGCAGCCGAAGCAATGAAAAAACTGTTCCGAGCCGTGTACGGAAAAGGAGGGGGTCTTTTCCCCGTGAAAGGGGCACAGCCCCAGATAGCGCACACCGCTTCTCTTCAGTTCGACATGTTCACCTATGATTCTGACAATGTCACTCTGCTCCTTGACGGCAGCAGTTATATCTTGACGTGTTTGACTAAATCCCATATGTGTATCCTTGAGGAGGCATAACGCTTCAGGAGCATGCTGACTAACGATAACGACGAATCTCTCAGATTCAACAGCATACCCGAGTTGTATCAGACCGTCATCCTTAAAGCCCCAACCGTTTTTTTTAGATAACCTTCTTATTTACCACAGGAAAGACAATGGAAGGCATCGACCATCTCCTCAGCCTCGAAGTCAAAAAAGAGATTGCCGACAGGTTCTTCGGTTTCCGCAAAGTCATCGAGGAAGACACCGAAGCCTACCTGAAGAACATCGAAAATCTCTCCGTCGAGTTTAGACAGACCGTCGTCGCCGATTTCCACCGCATCCACGCTCTCCTCGACGACGATCTCTTCGCTGAGTTCCTCGAGCTCTGCGGACTGCCCGACAGCCTCTTGGCCGACACCAATTCGGCCACCTCTGCTGACAAGGGGCGGCTCTTCGCCGACAGGAATGTCCGGGGGTTCACCAGAAAAGGCTGCCTCCGCAACATGTTCCTTGACGCCTACGCCAACCTCTACCGCCATATCAAGGAATACCGATCTTCCTACCAGCATCTGCAGGAGGATCACCAGACCATCTGCGAACAGATCAGACTTTTCTATCGCAAGAACGATATCAACACCATTTTTCACTTTCTCCGAGGTCTCGAAAGCGGCCCTGCCGGCGACCTCCATATCAATACCACATCCTCAGATGAACTGGAGAAGAAAATGAAAATCGAACCGCCGCCGCCGGTAGAGGAGATGCTCACCGACATTCCTCAGCCACCACCGGAAAAGACCATCCGCGGCGAGTTGAAAAAACTCGTGGTCAAGGCCTGCAGGCGACACCCCCGCCTCGATCCCCGCCAGTTTACATAGTGCATCCCCTCGCCCATCGGCCCAAGCAGGGGAAAGCATCCATGGTTTTACCGCCATATCTCTTAGTCGTTGAATTTTACTGTCATTGGCGGTACCATAACGGCATAATACACAAAAAACCGCCAAACACCCTGGCGCCACTACAGCCCTCCGGCGGTCGGAAAGATTCCAATTCCGTCGGCAAAGGGGCGCCATCGGCTGCGGTCTACGGTACCTGAACATTCAACGCCACGCCTCTGCCATGCCACATCATTACATGGTTTTGCTGCTTTTCTTGCCTTTCTGGCTTTGCGCCTGCACGCAAAAGGCCGGCGAGGCCGATCTTTTCGGCCCGCCCGAAACCGCCGCCGACCGATATGGTCTTGCCGCCGAAGAAAAAGCGGTCTTTGACAGCCATGACGCCGGGGAGCTGCTGCTCTTGCCGCTCACTGTCCACAGGGCCATAGCTGCGGCGCGCGAGCACAACCCGAACCTTGCCGCCGCCGCCTGGAATATCCGGAAGTCTAAAGCAATGCTGACCATAGCCGGCTCCCGTTTCTGGCCGCAGCTCTCCTTTTACAGCGAGTACATGCAGGGAGATGCACCCTCGTCGTATCTATTCAAAACCATTGATCAGCGCCTTCTCCCCGCTGATGTCAGCTTCAACGACCCCGGCTGGTTCGAAAATTTCGAGTCGGGTTTCACTGCCCGGATAAACCTTTTCAACGGCTACAAGGACTCTCTTTCCAGGCGCATGGCCGAAAAGGACATCGCCATCTCCGAAATCGACCGCAACCGCATCGCCAACGACCTCACCGCCCAGGTTATAGATTCGTTTTACAACGCCCTGGCGGCTGGAGACTTTGTCTCCATCGCCGAAGACTCGGTCGATACCGTCGTCGAGCAGCTGCGTATCATGCGGGTTCGCCACCGCGGCGGCGCCGTCCTCAAGTCGGACGTGCTCTCCATGGAGGTGCGGCTGGCCGAGGCCAGAGAGCAGCAGCTGTCCAGCCGCAACCGTCACCGTCTGGCCCTTGCCTCGCTGGCCAATCTCATGGGGATGAACCCGACGCTTCTGGACGGAGATACTGCGCTCTCCACCGTCAACCAGGACTTGCCCGACATCCCGGACAATTATGAAACGGGGGTGGCCCTGGCCGTCAA
>JBEPWT010000017.1:0-33022 GCA_041642275.1 Desulfopila sp.
AAGCGGCCTCCGAGGCTGCGAGTGACGGAGCAGGGAGCTGGCGGTGTGTGATCGGGCATAGGCCTTGACCATGGGATGAATGAGGTTCTTTATCTCCTTCTTCCCCTCGGCCAGGCTGGTGCTCTGCGGCTTGAGTATGAAGTCGAAGGCCCCGAGCTCAAGGGCGCGCAAGGTCATGTCTCCCCCTTCGGCAGTGAGGGTGGAAAGCATGATGGCGCCGACCTTGAGATTGCTTTTCTGGATTTCGGCGAGAACCTCGAGCCCGTTCATCACCGGCATTTCTATATCCAGAGTGAGCAGGTCGGGCTGCAGTGTTTTGATTTTCGACAGTGCGATTTTACCGTTATGGGCAACACCCACCAACTCGACTTCCGGCAGCTCTTCCATGATGTCCGACACCGCCTTGCGGTATACAATGGTATCGTCGACAACCAGTACGCGTAATTTTTTCGTAACCATTTATTCCTCTATGCTTAAAACCTTATCAACATTGAGGATGCCGATAAGCTCGGTTTCCGTCTTGAATACGCCGGTGAAGAATTCTCCCTGAATGCCCCCCATGTTGGCCGGAGGTTTCTCCTGTCTCTCGAGATTCGCCTCGACGACGTCGCTGATGCTGCCCACCAGCAGACCGACATGGCCGCCGGAGGAGTTGACGATGATATTGCGGGTGTCATGGGAGACTTCCGTTTCCCCGAGCCCCAGTTTCTTGCCGAGATCGATTATGGTGACGATCTGGCCGCGCAGGTTCAAAATGCCGAGCACGTACTCGGGGGCCTGGGGCACCTTGGTCATCTGCATGATCTTGTTGATTTCCTGAACCTTGAGAATGTCCATGCCGCAGAGGGCGTTGCCGACATAAAAGGTGGCGAGTTCTACTGTTTTCTTGTCATTCATAGTTTCTATTCTGAGCGGTTGTGGTTGGAGAGCTTTGTGGTAAATCGCCGCTGATCATGCACAAAGCAGGAAGGCGACGGCTCTATGTCATGGTTGCCGGCCGTGCCGGGTTTGACAAAGCGCCGCCCCTTGCTGACATCTGTTTGCGCAGTATCAATGGTATCGCTTAATATAATCATGGACACAGGCCATAAGCTTTTCTTTGTCGAGTTTTATGTGATATTCATCAATCCCCACGGATTTTCCGCGGGCGACATCTTCTTCACCAGCCAGGGTCGTTAAGGCAATGACCGGGAAATCCCTGTAGCGCGGATCGTTCTTGATTTTCTCGGTGAGTTCAAAACCGTCCATATTGGGCATTTCGATATCGGTCAGTATCATGGTGATCTCCTCGGCATGCTCCTGCAGAAGATCCCAGGCTATCTGACCGTCTTCGGCCTCAATGACATCATACCCCACCTCGATCATATACCCTTTGACCTGATTGCGGAAAAAGTTCGAATCCTCGGCGATGAGCAGCGTCGGCGCCGGCCGGTCCGAATCTTCAGCGGTCTCGAAGACCGGCTGGTCCTCGAACCATTCGGGAAAGAGGGTTTGTACTATTTCAAAGACGTTGACCAGCATGGTTGTATGCTTGGCGATAATAGCAGAACCCATTATACCGGTCTGGCGCAAAGTAACATCGTCGATTTCCGCGGCGATTTCAATGGCGTCGATAGGCCCGATGGCCAGCAGGCCGACGGGTCTGTTGCGGATGTTGAAGACGATTACCAGTAGATTTTCATGGTCTGCCAGCGGCTGGACCATGGCGACATCGTCGATGGCAAGCAGTGAAAGGCTGCCGCCGCGATACTGCATGACCCTCTTGCCGCCGAGTTCCTCGATATCCGAGCGTTTGATCTTTTCGATGCGTTCCACCTGGTTGAGGGGGACGGCAAACTGTTCTTCTTCGGAACTTCTGAAGATCAGCAGGGCCTGCTTGTCCTTCTTGGCCCGAATCGACTCTTCCTGAGCTGTGGCGACTTCGGTGGCCCGGTCGGTGCCGTCGATGGAGGTGAGATTGGCCATTCTCGCCAGGTTGCTGACATCGAGTATCAGCGCTATACGGCCGTCGCCCATGATGGTTGCACCGGCATAGCCCTTGCACTGCTGGAGATGCCGGCCCAGCGGTTTGATGACTATCTCTTCGGAGTCCTGGAGCCGGTCGACAATCAGGCCGTATTTCATTGCCCCGGTCGATACGACGACAATATTCAGGGCACTGGTCGCGGAAATCCTTCTGTCCGGGCCCTGGCGATCGCCCTCGCCTTTAGCCGAATCCGTCGATGTTTTCTGTTCCCCGCCTTTAAAGGGGGGATGCTGCTGGCTCCGGCGGTCGGCGATCATCTGCCTTCTGTCGGGTTTAAGCTGGCCGTCCTGGTCGTCAAAATATGTTCTTTCTATGCCGATTACGTCGGCAAGCCGAATAAGCGGCAGCAGGTTGCCGCGCAGCCTGACGACCTCGGCGTTGCCGACCCTTTCTATTCTGTCCTTCACCTGGCTTGCGGGAATGCGCAGCAGCTCTTCGAGATTGACCTGAGGGATGGCATAGCGCTCGCCTCCGGTCATGATGATCTGGCAGGGGATGATGGCCAGCGTCAAAGGCAGTTTGATGGAAATGGTGGTGCCGGCGTTGATTTCGGAGATGATGTCGACGGTGCCGCCGAGTTTGTCCAGGTTGGTTTTGACCACATCCATGCCGACCCCGCGGCCCGAGACATCGGTGACTTGCTGTGCGGTGGAGAAGCCCGGCAGGAAAATGATGTTGACTTTTTCCTTGTCGGACATCATCTGTGCCTGCTCAGCCGTCAGCAGACCTTTATTGATGGCGCTGGCCGCCAGGGCGTCGCCATCGAGGCCCTTGCCGTCGTCGCTGATTTCAATAACCACCTGGCCTGCTTCATGGTAGGCTTTGAGGATAACCAGCCCGCTCTCCGACTTGCCTTTGTTTTTACGTTCGGCGGGCACTTCGATGCCATGGTCGACGGAGTTGCGGACAAGGTGGGTAAGCGGATCGTTTATCGACTCGATAATCGTTTTGTCGAGTTCGACATCTTTGCCGACAATGGTGAGATCGATTTTTTTGTTGAGTTTGCCGGACAGGTCTCTGACCACGCGAGGAAATTTGTTGAAGACGTTGCCGATGGGCTGCATGCGGGTAAGCATTATCGCTTCCTGCAATTCGGAAGTGATAAGGTCGATACGCTGTCCGACGGTTTCGGCATTGCGGTAGTCTTCGGCGCCTATGGTCTGCAGCAGCTGATTTCTGCTGAGAACCAGTTCGCCGGCGAGATTCATGAGCTGGTCGAGCAGGCTGACATGAACGCGCAGTGATGTCTCACCCTGGCTTTTGTTCTTCGGCGGACTATTGTCCGGGGGGGCTTGAGCCGCACCGGCCAAAGCCGATGCGGCCGGTGCGGCACTGGGGACTTCTTGAGGTTCTTCGGCTACCGCTTCCTCGACTGCCGGTTCCTCGACTGCCTCCTGTTCCGCCTCCTGAGGCGGTTTTTCGAATGTGGTTTTCCCAACTGGTTCGACGGGGGCCTCGACACTCGGGGTATCGGCGCTTGGCTCCGGTTCAGCGAAGGCGATGGCTTCCTCTGTCGACGGCGGCGCGGCTTCGGCGCTTTCCGTGGACGCAGTCTCCGGTGCGTTCGTGGACTTGCGCTCAGGCAGCCGTTCTGCGGCGTCGGGTTGAAAACTGCCTTCGGCAATGGCGTTGAGCGGCTCGATATGCGAAGAGATATCGACTTCATTGGAGTTGTGAATGTCTTCAATCATTCTCTGCAGCTGATCGGAGGCGAGAAGAAGGACATTGACGATTTCCGGATTGGGGATGAGTTTCTTGCTGCGAATGAGACCGAGGACATTTTCCATGGCATGGGCCAGTTCCTGGATGCCGTTGAGGCCCATGAACCCGGCGCCGCCCTTGATTGAGTGTGCGGCACGGAAAACCTTGTTGACCAGGTCTTCGTCGATGTCTGCTCCGGCTTCTTCTATGGCCAGAAGATCGTTCT
This sequence comes from Desulfopila sp., assembly GCA_041642275.1. GTDB lineage: Bacteria > Desulfobacterota > Desulfobulbia > Desulfobulbales > Desulfocapsaceae > Desulfopila_A. Next base: position 3,954 of record JBEPWT010000017.1, read on the forward strand.
CAATATCGGCTAAGTGCTCTAAGGATTCTTCAACAAACCCTTGCAGTATTTCATCATCTTCAAATTGCATAAATCTACCTCTTTGAAAAATTGTCGTGGCTAAAGGGTATTTGTCTATGGTTATACATGGCCGGCGGCAAATGTACAGGTCGGCAGTGCCCGTATTTTTCCGAGCCTTTTTCGGGTGACGGGGCGTCTGCGCCGATGGCGGGTGTGGTGCTGCTGATCGATGTCCAGAAAAAAGAGGGATCTTCCGTCTAAAGCGTGCTTCGTCTCTGCTTTTTATGCCAGAGCTTTTTTGGGCGCTGCTCACCTGGGTATTTCACCAGTTGAGATGGTCTGCTGGTCGAGCAGACCCTGTGGTTAGCTCTACTGTAGTATTATCCGACAGAATCCTAGGAGTTTTCGACCTTGAGCACCTTGACATGATAGGTGAGGTGGTGTCCGGCAAGAGGATGATTGTAGTCGATGACGATGCTGTTGTCGCTTACCTCCATTACCGTCGCCGGCACCTGATGTTCCTGGCCGTCTTTTTCCACCTTCAGGGATAAAATCATGCCGGCCCGGGGGGTGAGCTTGTCGCCCAACCGTTTTCTGTCGAGAGTCTGTACCAGCATTTTCTGGCGGGCGCCATAGCCTTCCTCCGGCGTTACCCGCACGGAGACGGTATCGCCCTCGTTCATACCGACAAGGGCTTTTTCCAGCGTCGGCGGCAGTTCATGATTGCCCAGGGCGACGGTCAGCGGCTGCTCCTCGGTGACGGTCTTGAAAACATCGCCATTGTCAAGTTTTCCGGTATAAATTATTGTAACGACAGAGGATTCGTGTACAGTGCTCATGGTAGCCATCTCCAACTCGTTGAGGTATTTTTTCCAGGCGGCGGACGGTGATGCCCTGACTGCAAACTCTTGAGCACAGACAATCAAAGGTCGTATGCCAATCTGCCAGGCGCGTGTATCCGTCGGCCGCTTTCATGTTTCGTCTCTCCGGCTTTTATAAAATAAAAAAAATGAGGTGAAAAGAGTAATCATTTTTTTTCCTGATAACCCCTAATGTTCAGCAACATATTTTGAGACAGGGTGCCCTTTTCCCGGGACGCCATAAACCCATCCCTGGGGGCTTAACTGCAGCCGTCCTGGCTGCAGATACCCGGGAAAAGGGCACCCTGTCTCTTTGTAATTGGTCAAGCTGAGTTTCAGGGGTAATCAGCTATAAAATAAAAAAAATGAGGTGAAAAGAGTAATCATTTTTTTTTATCCGCTGCCAGGCTGGAGAAGCATGCATATTGGCGGCACCCCTTGACAAAAGAAAAGCAGCGGCATAATGTAGTGCCTTCCGAAAAATCCGGATAGTCCGGAAAAACCATTGACGGCATCGTATGACGGCGGTTTGCAGATCTTTCGGCCAAACCCCCGTTGCCCGAAGAAATGATCGCATCATAGCAACATACAATCTCTACCAGCAGAAGAAATACCATGGCGGTTCCCGACTCCCTCGATTTCAGTAAAAACGAAGATGGCCTGATACCAGCCATAGCCCAGGACAGACGAACCGGAGAGATTCTCATGCTCGCCTATATCAACGAGAAGGCCCTTGAGAAAACTCTGGAAACCGGCAAAGCTCACTATTGGAGCCGATCGCGGCAGTCTCTGTGGCTCAAGGGCGAGTCCTCCGGCCATGTGCAGATGGTCGACGAGGTCCTAATCGACTGTGACGGCGACACCGTCGTTTATAGAGTCGATCAGAGAGGCGGAGCGGCCTGCCACAAGGGCTATCGCTCCTGTTTTTACAGGGTCGTGGACCAGCATCACACCAGAACCATAGGTGAACCGGTGTTCGACCCGGATTCTGTCTACAGCAAGCAAAAATAGCAGAGTCCGCGAACCGTCGGAGTCGGGTGGCAAATCTGCGGGCAGCAAGGGCTGCAGGATTGAGTGCCGTCGCGTATACTCTCCCCGAAGGCGTTGAATCAGGGGAGTTGAGATTCGCAGTTACATATTAACAGAGTTTGGAGTCATGAGATGAAGCAGTTGAAACTTGGCCTGCCCAAAGGCAGTCTGGAAAAAGCCACCATATCGCTCTTCGAGAGTGCCGGCTGGCTGATCAAACCCGCTGCCAGAAATTATTTCCCGGAAATTGACGACCCGGAGCTGAACTGCTCCATCTGCCGTCCCCAGGAAATGTCGCGATACGTGGAGAGCGGCATGCTCGATGCCGGTATCACAGGAAAAGACTGGACCATGGAAAACCAGTCGGAGGCTGTGATCGTCTGCGACCTGGTCTATTCGAAAGTGAGCAGAAAACCGACCAGATGGGTCATTGCCGTTGCCGGCAACTCCGAGATCAAGACTCTTGAGGATCTGCGGGGCAAGAAAATCGCCACGGAACTGGTCAACGTTACCCGGCGATTTTTTGCCGAAAAGGATATTGAGGTCGATATCGAGTTCAGCTGGGGGGCAACCGAGGCCAAGGTGGTTTCAGGACTTGCCGATGCCGTGGTCGAGGTGACGGAGACCGAAAGCACCATCCGGGCCCACGGCCTGCGGATCATCCATGAACTGATGGAGTCCAACACCCAGTTTATAGCCAACAAGGATGCCTGGAACGATCCCTGGAAAAAAGAGAAGATCGAAAACATCAGCATGCTGCTGCGGGGAGCTCTGCGTGCCGACAGGATCGTCGGTTTGAAAATGAACGTGCCCGAGAAAAAGCTGCAGTCCATCGTTGATATACTGCCGAGCCTTAATGCTCCCACCATTGCCAATCTTTATCAGACTGACTGGTTTTCTGTGGAAACGGTAATATCTGAAGACGTCGTTCGCGATCTTATCCCGAAGCTGAAGAAAAACGGCGCCGAAGGCATCATCGAATATTCTCTCAACAAGGTAATATAACCACGTTTATCAAGGGACGGCGGCAGGGTGGGCGCTTTTTAGAGCCGACGCTGTGATTCGTCACTGCAGAGGGAGAAGATGAAATGATAGAATATCACCTTGTCGAATTTCTGCTCAGCGCTCACGCCCTCTCCCAGCTTCCGGAGGCTGACCGGCCCGAGTTCGCCTTCGCCGGCAGATCCAATGTCGGCAAGTCCTCACTGCTCAACCGCTTGATCGGCCGAAAAAACTTTGTCAAGGTAAGCGGCAGGCCCGGCAAGACCCAGGGGATAAATTTCTTCGATGTCGACGGTGGGACATATATGGTCGATCTGCCCGGCTATGGCTATGCCAAGGTCTCAAAATCGATGCAGAACCAGTGGCAGAAACTGATTCCCCGCTATCTGCAGAGCCGGCCGAATCTCTGCTGTGTCGTGGTCATCATGGATCTCCGTCACCCGCCTAAAGATCAGGACGCCCAGCTGCTTGAGTGGCTGCGGCAGGAGGGTATCAGCTCTCTTGCGGTATATACCAAAGCGGACAAGCTGTCGGCAAATCAGCGCCACAAAAATGCGCGTCTGCTTGATGCCGGTCACCGTCTGGACGCCGGCAGCCGCATTATTTTTTCAGCCCAGACCGGAATGGGGCTCGAAGAGCTGAGAGCAAGACTGGACGCCTTCGCCGCTGATTTTCACCGCCCGGACTCAGGCGTGCAGAGCAGGTGAAAAGCTGCTTGCTCATGTCTACTGATCCGATTTGAGAACCGATAGAAAGGCCTTTTGCGGGATATCGACATTGCCCACGGTTTTCATCCGTTTTTTCCCGGCTTTCTGCTTTTCCAGCAATTTTCGCTTTCGGCTGATATCGCCGCCGTAGCATTTGGAGGTGACGTCTTTGCGCAAAGCAGAGATCGTGGTTCTGGCAATGATGGTGCCGCCTATGGCCGCCTGGATGGCTATTTTGAACATCTGCCGGGGTATTTCTTCCTTGAGCCTTTCACAGGCGTTCAATCCCCTGGCCCTGGCGTTCTGCCGGTGGACCAGCTGGGAGAGTGCGTCAACGTTTTCGCCGTTGACGAGAATATCAAGTTTTACCAGGTCGCTCTGGCGATAGTCGAGCATTTGGTAGTCGAAGGAACCGTATCCCTGGGTAATGGACTTCAGCTTGTCGTAGAAGTCATAGATCACTTCCGCCAGCGGCAGCTCACAGGTCAACTCGATTCTGCCGGGCATTGGGTAATGATAGTTGGTATTCACCCCCCGACGGTCCATACAGAGATTCATGACTGCGCCCATGTATTTTTCCGGGATGAGAATGGTTGCCTTTATAAAGGGTTCTTCAATCTTGGTGATCGTTCCGGGATCAGGGTAATGATCGGGATTGTCCACCTCCAGAACCTTGCCGTTGGCAAGGTGGAAATAGTAGCGAACGGAGGGGACGGTGAGAATGAGGGAAATGTCGAATTCGCGTTCCAGCCGCTCCTGGACAACCTCCAGATGGAGCAGCCCGAGAAAACCGCAGCGGAAGCCGAAGCCGAGTGCGGCTGAGGAGTCCTTCTGGTACTGGAGTGCGGCATCGTTGAGCTGCAGTTTCTCAAGAGCAGAGCCCAGGTTTTCGTATTCATCGGTGGTAATGGGATAAATCGAAGAAAAAACCACCTGCTGCACCTCCTTGAAACCCGGCAGCGGTTTCGGGCAAGGTCGGTCTTTGTTGGTTATGGTGTCGCCCGGACGGGTATCCTGAACCGTTTTCACACCGGCAATGATATAGCCGACCTGACCGGCCCTCAGTTCTTTTTGCGCCAGGCGTTTATAATTGAACAGGCCGACTTCCTCGACGCGGTAGTCCATATTGTTCGACATGAAAACAATGGTATCACCAGGCTTAACCCTGCCATTGATGATCCTGCAGGAAATAATTGTTCCCCGGAAGGAGTCGTAGTTGGCATCGAAGATCAGTGCCTGAAGAAAATCGTCGGGATCGCCCTTGGGAGGGGGCAGGTGGTGGACAATGGCCTCGAGTATCTCCTCTACCCCTTGTCCGGTTTTGGCCGAACAGAGGTGGATGAGTTCGGCGTCCAGGCCGAGGTCTTCCTCGATCTGCTCGGCGACTTTTTCCGGTTCGGCGGAGGGCAGATCGATTTTATTGATGACCGGCAGTATTTCAAGGTCGTTTTCCATGGCCAGGTAGAGATTGGCCAGGGTCTGCGCCTCTACTCCCTGCGCGGCGTCAATGAGCAGCAAGGCACCCTCGCAGGAGGTCAGGGCTCTGGAAACCTCGTAGCTGAAATCTACATGGCCGGGGGTGTCGACCAGATTGAGAGCGTAGGTCTTGCCGTTTTTGGCGGTATAGGGCAGGCAAATGGTCTGGCTTTTAATGGTAATGCCGCGCTCGCGCTCGATATCCATGTTGTCGAGCAGCTGATTTTTGAATTCCCTTTCGGTGATAAGACCGCACTTCTCGATCATCCGGTCGGCAAGTGTTGACTTGCCGTGATCTATATGGGCAATGATGCTGAAATTTCGTATATTATCCATTCGAGTCTTGAGAAAATCTGGGCTGGGTAGTACATATACAAGTATATGTGAAGAAAAAAGTGGAAGTCTTGATTTCTAGCACAAATAGTATAAGAAGAAAATAGAATTTTCTTCTTTGCCATCATTGTGGTACCATTCTAGTGCCGAAAGCCTCTGTGGAACACAACCGTCTTAGTTTAGTAATCATAGATTCAATAATACGCAAATATCAGGAGGGAGGGAAACTTCCCGTATATATAGATGCCAAAGAATACAAAAGAAACCAATTATACGCTCAACAGTGACGGGGAGATGGAGAATCCGCTTGTCTCCATGGCCGATGATGAAAACCTGCCGGCACTGAGCAATCCCGCGCTGCACAGATATCTGCAGGAAATCAGTCAATATGAGCTTCTGACGCGCGAGGAAACCGATGAACTCGCCACCCGCTTCAAAGAGACTGGAGACCAGAATGCCGCCTATCGCCTGGTTTCCTCGAATCTGCGCCTGGTTGTCAAAGTGGCCATGGATTTCCAGAAATACTGGATGCAGAATTTCATGGATCTCATTCAGGAAGGCAATGTCGGTCTTGTCCAGGCCACCAAGAAGTTCGACCCCTACAGGGGGGTCAAGTTTTCCTACTATGCCGCCTACTGGATCCGGGCCTATGTCCTTAAATTTATTATGGATAACTGGCGACTGGTGAAAATCGGCACCACTCAGGCCCAGCGCAAATTGTTCTTTTCATTGAACAAAGAAAAAAAGCTGCTGGAAGCTCAGGGCTTTAATCCGGAACCGAAGCTGCTGGCGGAAAGGCTCAATGTCAAGGAGCGTGAAGTCGTCGAAATGAGCCAGCGTATGGACAGCTGGGATGTATCGCTTGAATCGCCGGTACGCTCCGACTCCGAGGACGAGCAGAAAAACTTTATTCCCAGTTCCGGTCCCAATATAGAGTCGACCGTCGCCGGCAGGGAGATGCAGGCGCGTCTCGGAGATCTTCTGACGCTGTTGAAAGACAAGCTTAACGAGAAGGAAAAGATGATTCTCGAAAAGCGTTTGTTGACCGATGAGCCAATGACTCTGCAGAACATCGCCGACAAGTTCGACATCTCCCGGGAGAGAGTGCGGCAGATCGAGGTCAATCTTCTCAAGAAAATGAAAAAATACCTCGAAGTTGAAATGCCGGATATTGTCGATTTCTTTGACGGCGACAGGATCGTCGTTAACGGCGACAACCGCGAATAGTATCGCCAGCTTTTTACGAGTCCATCATATTCTGTGAAAATCCCTTCATCACAGGCAGTGTCCTGCCGGGCACTGCCTGTTGCCGGCATTGTTCGTCGTGGTGCGCTGAAATATATGCTGTGCAGCCCGTGGCCGTTTATGGTAAAAGACGGATGTAATTTCAAATTCTGCGGGAGACCTTTCGAATCTTTCTCAAATGATGCGGACAAACTTGGCCAAAAGCATAGTGCTCCTGCTCTTCGTGCTGCCGATGCTGCCTGCCGCCTCTGTCTGGGCTGCAATTCCCTCCATTGCACCGCTGCACGAGGTGCAGGTGGAAACCGGAGAGACGGTAGGAGAAAAGCCCGCCTGGAAGAAGCTCTGGGATAGTGCCAGAGATCTGGCCCGCAGCAATGAGCTGCAACAGGCCAGGCAGGCCTACAGAAATCTGCTCGCCGAAAAACCCAATATCGTAGAAGCCAGGTGGGAATATGGCAAACTGCTCGTCCGCCTGCGGCAATGGGCGGAATCGGCGAAGATAGTCGAAGGGCTGCTGGAACTTGAACCTGACAATAAAGAGTATCTGCTTGCCGCTGGCGAGATTGCGCTGCGAAATGAACATTTCAGCAAGGCTGTCAAATATTTCGGACAGGTCTACGAGGCTGATCCCACAGGAGCCCTGTCTGACGAGGCCCTGGCCGGCATGGTGGCCGGTTTCGATGAGCTCGATAACAAGGCAAGCGCTTTTCTTCTGCTGGAGCAGCTGTATCTGCGCAATGGCGAGGACGAGGATGTTCTCCATAAGCTGGCCAGGCTCGGCGTCGAAACAGGGCGCATGGGCAGAGCCCGTCACTATTATTCCCTGTTGACCGAGCTCTTTCCGAAAAACAGGAGATATCTGCTGGAAGCAGGCGATGCCTACGATGACCCCGGTTTCCGCCGCAGAGCCGCAGACTACTGGCACCGGTACCTCAAGTTGCGCCCGGACTACCTGCCGCTTCACAAAAAACTGGCCGAATACTACCTTGCAGAGGATCGACCTCAGGCCGCCCTGCCACACCTTATCGAGATGTATAATCAGGACTATCTCGTCGCCCCCCTGGCATTGCGCATAGCCGAGATCTACAGCCAGAAGATGGGGCGGGCGGACAAAGCCCTGCACTACTATGAGCAGTTTCTCAAGACGTATCCCGAGAATACCAATGTCGCTGACGAAATTTCTGAGGTGCGCAGAGTTCTTGCCAGACAATATCTGCCGATTGTCGAAAATAACGGTGGCGAACAGCTGTGGAAGGATCTCGGACTCATAACCGGGGACAGGGGGGAGATTTTCCTGTTGATGGCCGACCAGCTTGAAGAAGAGAATAAAGAAGCGCAGGCGATTGCTCTACTCGAAATTCTCCACAGCCACCGAAAAGACGAGAGAGACCTGTCCTATCGACTGGCGAAACTTTACCTGCAGACCGGCAGGTTCAAGGACGCCTATGAACAGATCAGCCTTGTCGACAAGGGTGCCTATGAAAACAAGCGATATCTCCTGATAAAGGCAGCTATCGAGAAACGTTTGCAGCTCGATGCCGCTGCTTTGCAGACATTTATCTCCTATCTCGGTTTCGAAAACGACGATATGCAGGCAGCTCTCGAGGCCGTCGAACTTGCCGGCGATCTCGGTCTGGTAGAGGAGTTGGCAGCGGTATGGCGGCTGATTGGTGATGCGGACCGCTATTCAGCAGATCAGCTGCAACTCAATCTTGCCTATGCCGCGGCCCTGAGGAATATCGGCATGTTTGGCGAAGCGGACAGGCTTTACGACATCCTCTTGAAGAAGGCAACGGAGACGGAGGATAGTGTAGATATCTACTTTCACATGGCCGACACCCAGCTCGCCCGCGGCCACGTTTTCATAGCCGAGCAGATAGTCAGACAGGTTTTGGCGAGAAATCTGGCGCCGGAAAGAGCCCTTGCAGAGCTTACCCGATTGTCGGTGCTTGACCGCAGAACATCACTGGCACGCTCATGGCTGTCCCTGCTGGTGAAGCGACAGACGGGAGAAGAGCTCGACGAGACCGAGGATCTTCCCGCCGTCAGCCATTTTCTTTTCGTTGACATCCTGATCGCCGACGAAGAGTATGACGATGCCCAGGAGGTGCTGCGGGAGCATCCCCTCTACAGCTCCGACTCCTCTGTCAATTCTGATTTCCTCCGAAAATCGAGGCGATACCTGGCGAGGATCTTTTACCGGCAAAAAGAATATGAACACCTGCTCGCTGTTTTGAACGCCGATGACTGGCAAGGAGCACATGATCAGGAATATCATGTACTGCGCTCACTGGCCGCCAGGGGCAAAGGCAAAGACGGCGTCTTGGCGCCAACACCGGCAGAGGAGGTGGCGGAATTGTCGTTTACGGCCCTGATGGCGCGAGCGCAGTCATATCGGCACTACCAGGATCCGCACTCTGCTTTGCAGGCCGTGGACAGGGCTCTGGAACTTCTGCCCCGGTCTGCTCGCGGCGTACTTGAAAAAATCCATGTCCTCAATGAGCTGTCACGGTTTGACGAGGCTCTGGCGCTTGTCGACAAAATGGGCGACAATGTTGTGGAAAATGAGTACTTCGACCGCTTAAGGCTCCAGCTTGAATTCAAGAGCGGCAATTTCGAGAGAATAGTGGAAAAGGTTGAAATGGAGACCTCACCGCCGCCGGAGAAAGCTGAGGCGGCGCTGAAGGAGGAGGGTGAAAATCTCTATTTCTGGAAAAAGCTGCTGCTGGCAAGAGCTTTGTGGGCTCAGAACAGAAGGGAGGAGGCTTTGCAAGTCTACGACTCGCTGCTGGCGGTGCCTGTTGACAGTATGTTCCTGGAGAAAATGGAGATTGAGAAGGTTAACTTCCATCTGCCGCCGCTGAAGAAGTCTTTCTGGAATGCGCTGACGTTTAGCGGAGAGGAAGAGCAGGATCGCATCTCCACGGTTATGGAGCCGCAATTTATCGCCAAGAATATCGGCCAGCCAATCGACGATATCGCCGCCAGCCTCTATGGCAAATATCGCTGGCAGAAGCTCGTCGAGAAGGAGCTTTCGGCACGCAAGGCCGTAGAGCGCCGAGATTACCATCGGGCCGAAAAGGAATATCTGGCCCTGCTGGAAGAGGAGAAATCACCGGAGTCGGTCTTCGATCTTGCCTCTATCTACGACAAGCTCGGACTTTACGGTAAAGCGGCGGAGCTCTATGAGCACATGAAGGCCAGCGGGCCTCTGTATCCCGGTCTCGATGAATACATTGAGGCCAATGTCCTCAAACGGCAGCCGCGCATCTCGGCGATATTCAACCATAAGCTCAAGAAGGGGCGGGATGGGTATTATAACATCAAAAAAGGTTCATACGGCATCGAAGGCTGGTTTATGCCCTCCTACGATCAGGAGGTCAGCCTCAGCGTCGAGAGAAATAAGTACACATCCTATGACACCAGTGGGAAATATTATTCCAATACGCTCATCGGCACCTATTCCACATATTTTGAAAACCTCATCGACCTCAATGTCAGTTTCGGCCTCGATATTCCCGTGGCATCGGGCAGCAACGAGTTTCTGTACAAATTCGAACTTATCCGACGTCTCGACAAGAAGCTCGAGGTCTACGGCAGGTTCGAGCAGGATCTCGTCGAAGATACTCTGCGGTCGATAACAGATTCAGTGATCTTCCGGGACCTGGAAACAGGTCTCAAGTACGATGTCTTTCCCCGCTGGTTTACGGGGGCCGATTATCGTTATCGGATGTACTCGGATGACAATGAGCAGCATCGGTATAAACTGTGGACCATGTATCACCTCTTCGGTGAGACAAGCCAGTTCAAGGTGAAGTACAGCTACGAGCATATTCGCAACAATGACGAAAACATCGGCAGGCAAGAGGGCAACTTCCGCAATGAATTCCCACCGGACGATCGTCTCTACTGGAGCCCGGAGCAGTATTGGCAGCATTTGTTCACCATTCATTTCAAGCATTTTTTTGAGATCGAAAACCAGCTGGATGATCCCCTAAGCTACTGCTCTTTCGATTATTCCTATGGGTTTGAAGAAGATAATCAGCAGAGCCACGAATTCGATGTGAATATTTTCCTTGAACTTAACCGACATTTCTTATTAAAAGGAAATCTCAATAATCAAAACGGCGAGGATTACGAAGAAACCCGAGCCGGTCTTTCACTGATATATCGCTGGTAAGCAGATTTTAATTTTCCTGTATGTTCCCGGTAGCAAGGGGATATGCAGGTATTTTTTTTATTGGAGAAGTCAATGGTAGAACGTATACCTATGTCAAAACAGGGAATTGCCAGACTCAAGGCTGAACTCAGCCAGCTGGAAAGAGTGGAGAGGGCGGCGGTGGTCAGGGCTATCGAAACGGCGAGGGAGCACGGCGACCTCAAGGAAAATGCCGAATATCACGCAGCCAAGGAGAGGCAGGCCCTCATCGAAGGCAGAATCATGCAGCTCAAGGACAAGATATCCCGTGCTGAAGTCATAGACTGCTCCCAGGTATCCTGCGAAAAGGCTGTATTCGGTACCGTGGTGACGCTGCATGACATCGACACGGACGAGGAGGTCGCCTATCAACTTTTAGGGCCGGAAGAGGCCGATGTCAAAAGCGGCTCCATTTCGGTCTTGTCGCCTCTTGGCAGGAGTATGCTCGGCAAGGAAATTGGCGATGAGGTGGTTGTCAAGACTCCCGGCGGGGTGCGTGAGTTTGAAGTAATTGAAATACGTCAGTCCACCTTTGCCTGAAAAGCCCCTGGAAGCGTATATACATATCCAAGGCGGCAAGCATTAGCGGCATGAGGCTTTCCTGTCGGTGAGTATCCCCGAGACGAACAGCGTGATCATCTGGCAGCCGGCTTCTTCGACGGAATAGTGCGTTTCCAAAGAGGTGTTCCACACTCTTGAAACCTCATCCAATGCACCAAAAATAGTGCGCTTGGCAAGATTGGGCATTATGTCCTGGCGGAAGATTTCCTGCTTTTGCCCCTGTTCGATAATTTCGGCAATTATGTCGAGGTATTCATTGAACTTGGAGTTGCGGTATTCTTTGACCAGTTTGGATGTCTGGCGGAGTTCTATTTGAATGACTTCGGCCAGGTACTTATTCTTCTTCATCGTCGTCAGGTGTTTGATGATGAAGATTTCGAGCTTTTTGCGGGGATCCTGTTCTTCGTCGAGGAGCTTGCGGGTATGGGCGATTATGGCTCCTATCTCTTCTTCAAAAACGGAGAGAAGGATATCTATCTTGTTGTTGAAATAGAGATAAATTGTGCCGTCGGCAACCTTTGCTTCCTTGGCGATATCCGATATTCTGGCGTTAAAAAAACCTTTTTTGGCAAAGACCTTTGTTGCTGCCGCAATTATTTTCGCATGCTTATCTACAGCCTTCATCTGCCAGAAGATAGTGTTTTAATATATAAATAATATTTGAAATTTTTCTTTCAAATGAAAATGAATGGTCATTCACTCATTTACTCTTTCGCGTGTTTTTTGTCAATAATAGAAGTAATAATAAATTCTATTTGATAGATCCAGTTTGAGCTACTATAGTTACGGCATTATCAGGTATCCGCATTTCATCTTCTAACAGTGCTGGAGCAGGGCAATTTCTTTTCATCTATTGCCGGCTGGTGCTCGAAACTTAAAACAATGGAGTATCTCTTATGAAAGTACTCGTTATTGGATCGGGTGGGCGTGAACACGCCCTGGTTTGGAAAATTCATCAGAGTCCGAAAGTCGAAAAAATCTTTTGTGCTCCAGGTAATGCCGGTATCCGCAAGATGGCTGAATGTGTCGATATCTCCGCAACCGATGTGAACGAGCTTCTGTCGTTTGCCCTCACTCAGAAAATAGACCTGACCGTGGTCGGCCCGGAATCATCACTGGTGGAGGGTGTCGTCGATGTCTTTGAGGAGCATGGCCTGCGGATTTTCGGTCCAAGCAAGAAGAGCGCCATTCTTGAGGGAAGCAAGGTTTTCAGCAAGGAATTTCTCCAGAAGTACAATATCCCCACGGCATCTTTCAAGGTGTTCAAGGACCAAAAGAAGGCAAAAAAATATATCGACAAACAGGGTGCGCCCATTGTTGTAAAGGCCGACGGTCTGGCGGCCGGCAAGGGGGTGATTGTAGCCGACACGGTCGAGGAAGCCAAGAATGCCGTCGATCTGATAATGGCAGAGAAGGTTTTTGGCGATGCCGGCAAAAAGATCGTCGTCGAAAGCTGTCTCAGAGGGGAAGAGGCTTCCTTCATCGCTTTCACCGACGGCAAGACCATTCTGCCGCTGCCTACATCCCAGGATCATAAAGCTATTTACGAAGGCGACAAGGGGCCGAATACCGGCGGCATGGGCGCGTATTCTCCGGCGCCGGTGGTAACCGCGGAGATTGCCGATTTCGTCATGGAAAACGTGATGATCCCCACCGTCAAGGGACTGGCCGAGGAAGGGCGTCCATACAAGGGCATGCTGTATGCCGGGCTGATGATTGACCAGGGAGAGGTCAACGTCCTTGAATTCAACTGCAGGTTTGGCGACCCTGAAGCCCAGCCTTTGGTGATGAGACTCAAAAGCGATGTCGTTGATATATTGGAAGCCTGTATCGATGGCACTCTCGATGCCATAGAGATGAAAATAGACCCGCGTCCGACGGTATGCGTGGTCATGTCCTCGGCAGGCTACCCTGAGAGCTACGAGACCGGCAAGATCATCAAGGGATTGACTGCTGCCGCCAAGGTCCAGGGAGTGCAGATCTTTCATGCGGGCACCGCCGTCAAGAATAGAAGAACCGTCACCAGCGGCGGCCGCGTGCTTGGGGTCACCGCTGTCGGCAAGGATCTTCAAAATGCCATAGAACGGGCATATAAGGCCGTGGAGCAGATCAGCTGGTCGGGCTCCTATTTCCGCGGTGATATTGGCGCCAAGGCCTTGAAGAGAAAGACGGGAGAGGCAGGCCGAGCGCAGGTCGGCATCGTCATGGGCAGCGATAGTGATCTGCCGGTGATGAACGCTGCCGCGACGTTCCTCCAGGGTATGGGGGTATCCTATGAAATAACCGTCGCTTCCGCCCACCGATCACCGCTGCGCGCTGTCAAATGGGCGGAGCAGGCCGACGACCGAGGCGTCAAGGTTATCATCGCCGGCGCAGGCATGGCAGCTCACCTGGCAGGGGTGTTGGCGGCCCATACAGATATACCGGTAATCGGTGTTCCTTTGGATGCTTCCGCGCTTAACGGACTCGATGCTTTGCTGTCCACGGTACAGATGCCTCCGGGAATTCCCGTGGCCACCATGGGAATTGGCAAGGCAGGGGCCAAGAACGCCGCCGTACTGGCTGTGCGCATCCTGGCCCTGAACGATGCAAATCTCGCCCAGAAACTGGTTAAATTCAGGGAGTCAATGGCCAAAGAAGTCGCAGATAAAGCTGAAAAAATTGAAAGACAATAACGACTGCGGAACCACGGGAGAAAACATAGTTGATCGAGCCGCCGAAATTCTCGGAGGCGGGGGGATAGTGGCCTTTCCTACGGAGACCTATTACGGCCTGGGGGTAGATCCCTTTAAGGAAGAGGCTCTGAAAAAGGTTTTTTTCGTCAAAAAACGGCCAGTGAATATGCCGATTTTGGTGCTGATCGATGGTCAGGAGATGCTCCATCAGCTTGTCGATCATATTCCCGATGCCTATCTTCCGCTCATGGACCGGTACTGGCCGGGCCCCTTGACCCTGTTGTTTCCTGCTCGAGATCACCTCAGCGGGTTCCTCACCGGAGGAACCGGGACCATTGGTATACGTCTCTCGCCGCACCCTCTTGTCGCCAGGCTCCTGCATGCCTGGAAAAAGCCAATCACGGCTACCAGCGCCAATATATCAGGGGAGATGCCGGCGGAAAATGCCGCTGCGGTTGCCGCAAGTTTCGCTGATTCCATAGACTGCATCATCGACGGCGGGAGCACGCCCGGAGGGAAAAGTTCAACAATTATAGGCTGCGGCCGAAATGGACTCAAAGTGGTGCGACAGGGCAGACTGGACATCGGCCAGGGAGAAATACCAGGGAAATAGAAGGTGGGCTGCTCTTTTCTTTCTCTCCTTCGGCTTGCGGTCCGTGCTTGCCGAATTTGCATTATGCATGCTTTTAATATACTCTGCCTGGAGAAAGAAGAGCTCAGTGGAGCGGATATTTCCGGAGGCGATTACAGGGTGCAGGCTGTCAGGTGAACATATGGATAAACTGAAGTGGGACCGGGAGTTTGCTTTGGAGCAGGCTGCGGAAGATACGGAATTGCTCGACGAACTTATTGCCATCTTTAAAAAGTCCTGCAAGAGCGATGTTGAAAACATAGAAAACGGCATCGCCGCCGGTGACGCCGACAGAGTGTGTGCCGCTGCTCACTCGATCAAGGGCGCCGCGGCAAGTCTCGGCATTGAGGCAATACGCGATATAGCCCGTGATATCGAGGATGACAGCCGCCAAGGTTCTCTGGCGGCGGCCCGGGAAAAATACGAGGAACTCGACCAACTTTTGCAGCTGCTGCAGAGGATATAGCCGGCGCGCACTCAGGCCGAGACCCTGAACCGGCCTCTGGCTGAAGGCGACGTCGATGGCGTTTTACGAGATTATCATTCTTGATAGTTTCGCAAAAAGTCATCTTTTTGTCATTCCGGCGAAGGCCGAAATCCATAACTAGCTAAAACAACTGGATTCTGAATCCGTCATGCCGGACTCGATCCGGTATCAGAATGACGAAATGGCTGACTTTGAGGTTTTTACGAGTTCGTCATTCTTACTTACCCATAAAGATCAGCTTCCTGTGTATTGCCCAGGAGGGGCTTGTCTCGCTGGAGGCCATAACCCCATCCCTTGTGGGGCAACGCTTACGCCGTCCAGGCTGCTACGACCCGCAAGACAGGCACCCCCTGGCCACCAATATGTGACAGGCTGAGGTTTCTCCGTAATGAGCTAAACATTTGCTTAACCTGGTGTACTGCCCTGGCGTACTGCCGAGGATACCGTCCACGCGGCTCATCTGGTAAGCTGGCGGTATTTAATCCTTTTAGGAACGTCGGCATCAGCACCAAGTCGTGCTTTGCGATCTTTTTCGTAATCTGAATAATTGCCTTCAAACCAGACGACCCTGGAATCTCCTTCAAAGGCAAGGATATGGGTGGCAATGCGGTCAAGAAACCAGCGATCATGGCTTATGACCACCGCACAGCCGCCGAAGTTCTCCAGGGCCTCCTCCAGGGCGCGAAGGGTGTTGACATCGAGATCGTTGGTAGGTTCGTCCAACAGGAGGACATTGCCGCCTTCTTTGAGCATTTTGGCAAGATGCACTCTATTGCGCTGGCCTCCTGAAAGCAGACCGACTTTCTGCTGCTGATCAGAACCTGAAAAATTGAATTTGCCGACATACGCCCTGCTGTTAATTTCCTTGGTTCCCAGCCATACGGTATCCTGGTTGTCGGCGATAGCCTGCCAGATCGTCTTTTCCGGATCGAGGGCATCCCTTTCCTGGTCCACATAGGAGAGTTTGACGCTGTCGCCGATGCGTATGGTGCCTTCGTCCGGGGACTCTTGCTCGGCAATCATTTTAAACAGCGTCGATTTGCCGGCACCGTTGGGTCCGACCACGCCGACGATGCCGCCGGCAGGCAGGGAAAAGCTCATCTTCTCGAAAAGCAGCCTTTCGCCGTAGCTTTTCCTGACGTCATCGGCTTCAATTACCAGCTTGCCGAGACGGGGGCCCGGCGGGATGTACATCTCCAGATCTTCGGCCAGTTTCTGCGTCTCCTGGGAAAGAAGTTTATCGTAGGAGCTAAGACGCGCCTTGGCTTTGCTGCGTTTGCCTTTTGGTGACATGCGGATCCATTCCAGTTCGCGCTGCAGGGTTCTCTGGCGCTTGCTCTCTTTCTTTTCTTCAAGCGCCAGCCGTTTTTCCTTCTGTTCGAGCCAGGAGGAGTAATTGCCCTTCCAGGGGATTCCCACACCACGGTCCAATTCCAGGATCCAGCCGGCTACATTGTCGAGGAAATATCGGTCATGGGTTACAGCTATGACCGTACCGGCGTAGGCCTGGAGGTGATGTTCCAGCCAGGCCACCGATTCGGCATCGAGGTGGTTGGTCGGCTCGTCGAGCAGGAGAATGTCGGGCTTTTTGAGAAGGATGCGACACAGAGCGACTCTGCGTTTTTCACCTCCGGAGAGATGGGCGCAGGAACTCTCGCCGGCGGGGCAGCGCAGGGCGTCCATGGCCATTTCCAGCCTGCTGTCAAGATCCCAGGCTGAAAGCGAATCGAGTTTGTCCTGAACCTCCGCCTGGCGGTCGATCAATTCCTGCATTTCGTCATCGGACATGGGTTCGGCGAATTTTTCATTGATTTCATTGAATTCCTTGAGCAGGTCAACCGTTTCCTCGACCCCTTCCTCAACGGTCAGCCTCACCGTTTTTTCGGGATCGAGCTGAGGCTCCTGTTCGAGGAATCCCACGGTAAGCCCCGGAGCCAGCACGGTTTTGCCGTTGAATTCCGTATCGCTGCCGGCAAGAATACGCAGAAGGGTGCTCTTCCCGGATCCGTTAAGGCCGAGAACGCCTATCTTGGCGCCATAGAAATAGGAAAGGGATATATCCTTGAGGACAGGCTTGTTGTCATAATACTTGCTGACCTTAATCATGGAATAGATGATCTTGTTGTCTTCGTTGCTCATGCTGCTCCTTTTGCACTGGTGTGCAACGCTGTTTTCGGAAGTGAGAAGGTATATTGCAAAGTTTCTGCTGTAAGGATTCGAGGGCGAAGGGTGACACAAGAGCGAACAGCGGCGCTGCCCGCTCAGGATCGGCTGGCCATTCTCAGAAGAAAGAGGTAGTAGCCGTTTATCTTGCCTATGAGGTTGTAGGTTTCACTGTAGGGGGCCGGTTTGCCGATTTTGAGCGAATCGACGTTCTCGCCGGCGTTCCAGGCGGAAACCACTAACTCCAGCTTGCCGTCAAACCTGTAATTATATTTTGAAATGAGATAGCAGGAAAGAAGTATGTTGATTGCCGGATCAAAAAGATCCTCGTGGTGCAGATCGCGGAGCTTTTGTTTGTCTATATAGCGAAAATTCCGCCCGGTATTGTAGATTTCCCTGGCAGCCTGTCTGCCGGTGGAATAGAGGATCTGTCCCAGTCCGAGGGCGTTTTTCGGCGAGACCGCGTAACGGTCGCATCCAGACTCCGCCAGAATAAGGGCCTTTATGAAATCCGGGCTGACCTTGTGATGGGGCTGGAAATAGGAAAAACTGCTGAAATACTGGATAAGATGACTGTATTGTCCTAATCTTTTCAGCTGCTCAGCGGAGACGGAGAGACCTTTGTATTTGCGCACATAGGTTGAAAGTTCGGCACTTGCCGTCCCCGAAAACGTCAGCAGGAAGATCATCAGCGCCACTGTGAAGAATAATTTCTGTTGAGACATCTTATACTATTTTCGGGATTTGCCGACGGTTGAGGAAGTGGTGTATTACCCGATAGAGCAGCAGCGGATCTTTTGAACCCGTCGTCTCCCGCAGCGAATGCATGGCCAGGCTCGCCGCTCCGATATCCACCGTCGGCAGGCCAAGTTTGGCTGAGGTGAGCGGACCGATGGTACTGCCGCAGGCAAGATCGTTGCGCATGACGAAATCCTGTGCCTTTACCTCGGCTTCCTTGCAGAGCAGTCTGAATGCCGCAGCCGTAAGAGCAGTTGATGCGTAGCGCTGGAGAGCGTTTGTTTTAATCACCGGTCCGTAATTGAGATAAACGCCATGGCTGTCGTCATGCTTTTGGGGATGGTTCGGATGAACGGCGTGAGCATTGTCCATGGATATAAAGAAGGAATCGGCCAGAAGTCGATGGCGATCCTCGCTGTCGGGAAAAAGCCTCTCCATCAGGGCCAGCAGCATGTTCCCCTGTGCTCCGGGGGCGGTGGCGGATCCGACTTCTTCGTGATTGTTGCAGACAAAGATGTAATTGTGGTCCTTGTCGGCGGCTGCCAGTGCTTCCACGGCGATAAAACAGCTGAGCAGGTTGTCCAGCCTGCTGCCGACGATGAACTCATCGTTCAAACCGGCATAGCCGGGAGGCTGGGGATCATAGAAGAAAAGGTCGAATGCGAGAATATCTCCGATCTCCACCGGTGCATGGTGCTGTTGTGTTATGACATCCGCGAGCCACTCAGCAAAAGAAGAGTTTTTTTGCTGAGTTCCTGTTCCGACGAGGGGGATGATGTCGTTTTGCAGATTGATGGATTTGCCGCTATTCACCTCCCTGTCGAGATGAAGGGCGACACTGGGGAGTATGCCCGCGGCTTTTTCAAGGTCGACCAGGCTTCTGTGAGGACGGCCCTTTTTGTCGGTATAGGCCACTCTTCCGGCTATGGAGAGTTGCCTGTCGAACCAGGAGCCGAGAATGGCCCCGCCATACACTTCCACCCCGAGCTTGTGGTATGATTTGTCGAAGATATCCGGCTGGGGCTTTATCTTCAGCGATGGACTGTCGGAATGGGCGCCGATCATGCGAAAGCCGCACTTGGCGTCTTTGCCTGTGTTGAAGGCAATGAGGGAGGCGTCATCGCGGACGATATAATATGGCTGTCCGTTGTCTAAAGACCACCGTTCATTTTCGCGGAGACAGAGGAATCCGTTGTCCTCCAGCCGTTTTCGAATGGCTTCGACGGCATGGAAGGCGGTTGTCGACTCTTTGAGAAAAGAGAAAAAACGCTGGTTGAATAGTGTCGAATCCATTGTCATGTAAAGTGAAAAGACCTACAGGGGATCGGCTACCGTGGGAGACAGCTACCTATGCGCTTTCGCTTTGATATGCTTTGAGTATCATCTGACGTCTGTTGCTGTCCCCGGCAGGGGAGGATGGAGAGAACATCTCCCCAAGGGCGGAAATGCCCCCTGTGCTGTCCGGCTTGTCGGCGGAAGCTGGCGCCAGGCCGTTGCTTTGACCGTCCGGTTTTGGCGGCGACAAGATCTCCGCCTGTATTTCCCGCCTCGCCTGGGCAGCAATGACGGCGGCCTGCGCGGCGATCCTGCGGTCGGCAGGCGATGGGTTGAGAGGGGCCAGGGCTGCCTTTGAGACAACCTGCATTTTCTGCAATGTCTCCTCCGGAGTCGCTTCTTTGCTCACACTGATGGGCACCTCGCCGCCCACGGCATACCGCTTGCCGTTGGGGCCGACCTGAAAGGTGAAGCTGGGGGCGCCGGCGGCATATTGTCCGGCGGCGGCCTTATGCGCCTGCTCGTGGGCCCGCACTTTCGCATCGCGCCGCTGCAATTCCTGGATTTGCTTGAGTTCTTCTGCGCTCATTTGCCCCTGGGATGAAACCGCTGAGGATGCCTTGTCTGCGGGACCCTCTGGAGAAGACCGGTCGCCGGGATGCCTCTCTGATAGTTGTGATTTTCTGCTGGCCTGCGGTGAGATGCTCACCCTGTCCGGCCGGTACGTATCGCTTAAGGGCGATGCAGCCGCAGGCGGGGGGAAGGGTCCTTTGGGCCGCTCTTCTGCATGGCCTCTCGCATCGGCAGAGGGGGAGGCGAGCTGCTGTGGAGCACTTGTCGCTATCGAAACCATCATAGTTTTCCCAAATTATGTTGCCTCAGCCTCCCCTCAACATTTCTCTTATGGTACACCGGCTCAAGAGAAAAAGCAATATGGCGGTACACTCCGACGAAGTGAAACGGCCTTGCCAGGAGACGTCCGGCGGCCATGGCAGGCTGTCCTGCTACTGGTACTGTTCTTTGAGGTCGTAGAGTTTGTCGAGATAGATGTTTTTCAGTTGCAGCTTGTAGGTGGTAGATTCCATCTCCTCTATGAGCTGGTCTATGGCCCCGGCGATTTCGATGCCGTATTTATTGCTGGCATTTCTGTTGGCTTCATCTATGAGAAGTATGGCGTAAAAGCTGACTATCATGCGTGACATTGAATCTCTTCGGAAGAGATAGAGCCTGCCGCCCATGGTGGAGAGAAAAAAACCGGCATACTCGTACGGCGAGGATGGCGGTACACGCAGATTGAAACTGTCCTCCAAACATCCGGGGATGTGGAGCATGGTATAGTGATCGGCGAGCACATATTCATACCGATCCTTTTCCTGGTCGAGTATCGCTTTTAAAAGGAGAATGTTGTCCTTGCCGATTATTCTGAAGAAATGGGCGGTGTTTTGTAAAATGGTAAAAAGATCGTTTGTTTCGCCGCTGACCACCGGCGGGTTGTCGAGGAGCTTCTGGATAAGCGCGGTGAAGTGGTCTTCGCTGGAGGTATTGAGGTCCAGGTTTTGAATATAGGGTTGTTCATCCAGGTGCTGATAAAATTGATGTATGGTTCGGGCCGATTCCCGGCAAAGGGCGGAGGAAGCCGGCGGCCCGGAGCCGGCTTCAGTGTCGAAAGGTACGGGATTGTTGGCCGCTGCGCCGGTATCAGTGGGTGTTTTGAGGCTATCAGTATCTGCATCAATGGCATCAGGGTCTCCCGATTGCCGCTCAGCCGCCTCACGGCCTTGGTTTCCTCCAGGGACGGCAGGGGATGAGACAGTGACGTCATTGGCCGCAGAGGAGTCTGAGCGGTCCTCGCCTTCTCCTGGCCGGGCTGGTATTGCCGTTTGATCCGGAACAGAAATATTGTCTCCAGCCATCCTTTGTTCCGGTAATCCCTGCATAGCCACATCCCGGAAATTCATTTGGTGCCAGATGAAGAAAAAGAGGGCAGCGATGATTATGAGGGCGACCACAAGGAGCTGAAGCGATATCGGGGAGCCCTTTTGCGGCTTTTTCTTCGGCGGCGTTGATTTTTGGGCATTCATAATTTGGGTGAAGCTAGTATTGGATAAAATAAACGGCAATTGAACGTCATATACCATAACCGGCAGATATATCCCATGAGAAAAAGTACAGCTGCCATGTCATCTTTCAGAGGAAAGTCATGGACGGCCGGTATGGCGTTCATGGAAAAGAACCGATGCCGCGGAATCCCGGCGACAAGATCATGCCCTTTGACGCCAAACCCGCGTAACTGTCTATACTGCCGTTTTTCTGCAGTGGGCTGGCAAGCAAAAAGAATTCTGACAATATTTTTGTTCTTGACTCAATTTCATTGAAGAACTAAGCTAATTTGTCAAAATTTTACAAGATGTATATTACCCTGTTCTCGGGTGATTAGACTATTCAACAAAAGAGAAACCTTATTGGGAGGAAAGAGACATGACAATTTGTGTAGTAGGACATTCAAACCCAGACACCGATTCCGTAACCGCAGCCATAGGTCTGGCAGCCCTGCTCAAAGCTCAGGGACAGGACGCCAAGGCATGTATGCAGAGCAGCGCAGAGAAACTGAATCCGGAGTCCAAGATGGTCCTGGACCGGTTTGGTCTGGCCATGCCCGAGGAAATCAATGATGTTGCCGGCAAAAAAGTCGCTCTCGTCGATTTCAGCGACAAAGCCCAGGCGCCCGCCAATATCGGTGAGGCCGAGGTGATCACCATCGTTGATCACCATAAAATCGGTGATGTAACGACAAATAACCCGATTCTTTTTCGAAACGAGCCCGTAGGCTGTACCGGCACCGTTCTCAACAAAATGTTCAAGGATGCCGGAATTGCCATTCCCAAAGACGTGGCCGGAGGCATGCTTGCCGCGATCCTGAGCGATACGGTCAATTTTAAGTCGCCTACCTGCACTGACGAAGATAAAGCGGCGGTCCAGGAATTGAAAGGGGTTGCCGGCGTCGAGGATACCGAAGAGCTTTTCATGGCCATGCTCAAAGCCAAGTCCTCCGTAGATGGCGTTCCGGCTAAAGATCTGCTTTTCCGTGACTACAAAGATTTCGACATGAAAGGCAGTAAAGTCGGAGTTGGCCAGCTCGAGCTTGCCACCCTCGACCAGGTAGCCGATATTCGAGATGATCTTCTTGCAGCTATGAAGGAAGTAAAGGCCGACGGTCGCCACTCCGTGCTGCTGATGCTCACCGATGTGGTAAAAGAAGGCACCGACCTGGTGGTTGTTTCAGATGATCCGGCCCTGATTGAAAAGGCATTTGACGCTAAACTTGAAGGAACCTCGATGTGGGTGGAGGGAATGATGAGCCGTAAAAAGCAGACCGTTCCCAATCTGCAGAATGCTTTCGGCTGCTAAGGCCCGAACTCGACAGTGAACCAACAAGCCGGTTTGCATCCTTTTGCAGACCGGCTTGTTCTTTTCCTCTCCTCCTTCTCGCCTTCAGCAGATGCGGGGTGCCGGCGCAGCCATAGTCTCGCCTTGATCACTGCCATATATCCTGGGCGCCAAAGGTATCCGTCGGCCGAAAGAGATTGCAGGGTAGGGGGCGGTTTATGCCAGGACAAAAGAGGCGCCGTCCTCCAGATCCACCCGGTACTTTTGGTAGAGCTTCCTGCCCCTGCGTTTTTCAATGCTACCGTTGACCTGTATGCAACCGTTTTGTATGAGCACTTTGGCTTCGCAGCCAGAGCCGACGACACCAGCCAGTTTGAGGAACTGATCGAGCCTGATGGGGTAGGCGTCAATATGTATGATGTTCATTTCATTCAGAGCGACGATGGATTCTTGGTAAACTTTTCATCACATGTAGGCGGATCTGCTCCTTCTCAAGAAACACGGTTGAATGCTTTCAGGCAAGCAATTATTGAAAAGGGCGGTTTGTGTCTTGAAAATTTTCAGTGAACTCCTGCAAAACTTCGGCTAGTATGGGACAAGAAACATGACTGTCATCTTTTCCCAGCCGCCAACCGGCACAAGAACTTTTACGGAGGTGTATATGCATCGCATATTCCAGGGCAAATATCTTATCATAGTAGTTTTGGGCATGGCAATGATGCTGGTGAATGGTTGCGCAACCACTCCTCCGCAGGAATCCATGGATGCTCCGCCTGTGGCCAACAGCATTGCCAGTCATGCCGACATAACGCTTCCCGCCGACCTGGAATGGGACAGCTCAAAAAGCATGGCCATTAAAACGGATTCCTTTTCCGGCGGCATATACCACTACAGCGGCAGAGTTGAACTCGGTTCTTTGAAAGAATTCATCAAAACATCGATGACCAACAACAAGTGGAAGCTGGTTGGCGAAGCCGCATACAAAACCACCATGCTGGCCTTTATAAAACCCAACAAAACCTGTATGATGACTCTTTCAGAAGGCATTGGCGGAGCCCTGGGTAAAACCCATGTAAAACTCTACGTCACGGTGGACCTGGCGGCCGTCAAAGGACTCAATCCCTTTGGTGAACCTGTCAACTAATCGCCTTATCTGTCTTTTGGCGCTTGTAACTCGCTGACACGAATCAACAGCTGCAAGCGCCGAAGATCAGAAACGCCGATGGCATCATTTCATTCCCCGGCCGGCATCTAGGCCGGATTACACACCATACATTTTCCATGAAATGTTCGGGCTCGACGAACCTGCCGGAGAGTTGCCCGCAATCATGCCGATACGGTCATGGCAGATGGAGGCAGACGGCTGATAGGCTGAGTGCTCTGCAGGGGGGCGACACCGGTTCTCGCCCCGAGTCGTCCCATGGACCTGCACCAGAACTTCTCGTCTATATCAAAAGAGAAAAAAGTTTGTAAAATGAAGGCCATCGGTTATATAGTTGAAGCTGAAGCATGCCACCGAGGCGAATATTTACTCCAATACTGCAGGTGAAGCGGCCTGTCACACTGAACTACCGATGCCAAGCGCCAGTGACCACAACAACGAGGCCCGAAAAAAGGCCTTCAAGATGCTCGAGGAGGCAGAGAAAAAGAGAGCGTCCATACGTCTTGAACGAGGCCTCGTCCAACTCCGCGACGTTGGCCCTGAAATACTGGGAAACACAGATTTTACCTCAGGAATAGCCGGTTATCTCCATGATCTTGCCGTCAGGGGAGAGATGCCCCGGACTCTGGAGATCATCGAGCTTCTTTTTTCCTATCTGGAAAATGAGCGGCATGCGGTCGCAATTCGCCCTATTCTCGAGGAGATCTGTACGGTCAGTGTTGAGCGTTGCAATGTTCGTCTGCTGAAATATTTAACCAAAAAATACTGTGCATACATCGAGGACAGGGGAGGCAAAATTGTTATCACCGCCCATCTTCCTTGGTTTTTGGCCAAATCCTGCGGCATGTACGTCCGGAGCAATCTATGGCATGAATTTGACGAAACTGTTTCCGTCCTCTGGAAAGTACGCAACCGCACTTTTATAACGGAGGAAGGGAAGCAGACACCCTTTAAAGATATCTTTTCCCAGATTGCCGCCAAAGATGTCGTCGAAAAGCTGCTGCGGCACTACCTGACCGGCGATCAGAAAAAGAGGGATTTCGCCGTCAAGACCTTGGGCTACCTGGGCAAGGATGCCTCTTTGCACCTGCTCAACAGGCTGGTATTCAGCCAGAACAAAGAAGAGCGGTTCCTTCTCGTCAGCCTGCTGGCCGTATTCGGAGAAGATATTCTCCCTACACTGCAGACCTTTATGGAGGAGGATCTCCCCTGGTATGCGCTGCGCAATTTGATCGCCCTGGTAGGTGAAATCGGCAACCCCCGACACTACTCGATCATTGAGGGATATCTGATACATTCCGACGTCCGGGTGCAGAATCAGGTCATAACCACCGCCCTTAAGCTCGCCGGGCAGGATATGGAGAAACGCCTTGTTCAGGCCCTGCCGGTTGTCGACGATTCTTTGAAGTTGAAACTCGCCATGCAGCTTGGCGGCTTCAGCAGCCGGGAGAATATCGACGCCATGCTGGCAATGATCAGCCAGAGAAAGAAGATCAGCGCCGAAATACGCGATGAAATGGTGCAAAAACTTTGCGTCAGTCTGCGCGCATACCCATACCCCCGGGTAATCCAGGCGTTGAAAGAGCTGCAGCGGGAGCTCGAGCCGGAAGGCAGCGACAATCTTCTTATCATCGTCGAGGAGACAATACAACGCCTTCAGCCGAAAATACGGCATCGGCTTAAAGAGGAAAAAGCCGACATGGAAACATTGAGCTACGGTCTCTTCCAGGAAAGAGAAGAGAGGGAAGCCACGGGCGTGGAAGATTTTGTTGAAGAAATCGAGCAGATGATCGACTCCGGAAAGATAGAAAAGGCCTCATCGGCAATGTATAAGAAAATTGTCGATCTCGCCAGGGCCAAAGATTTCGATGCCGCAGAGATGCTGCGGGACAAACTCCTGGAAATCAACCCCGATGCCTTGCAGGATGTGATCAGCCTGTCGGAGAAAATAGAAGAGGAAAAAACCTCTTCTTCATCATCTGTGCAGGCGGAAGTCTGGGAGGGATTGTTCAACACCTTCTCGAGTGCCGAATATGATTTTCTTCTTACTGTACTGCGAACGGAAAAATATGACAGGGAGGAGAGGATCGTCAGCGCCGGCGAAATTGATCCCTGTCTCTACTTTCTCAATGCCGGCCTCGTCCAGCTCAGCTGCGCCAGCGGTGCGCGGGAAACTTTCCTCAAAAGAATCACGCCGGGCGACGTCGTCGGTGTCAATCCATTTTTCAGCGCCTCGGTCTGGACGGTAAGCATGACCGCCCTGCACGATACCACCATGCTTGTTTTGCGAAGAGATCTTTTGACGACGGGCGAAGAGAAGCCTCCCCACTTCGAAGAGAAACTCCTCGAATTCTGCCGGGAGAGGGAGTCAATACCCGATCTTTTGAGAATGTCCGGACAGGAAAGGCGCAACAACGCCCGATATGCTGTCAAGGTTACCGTCAACAATGTTCTCCTCGATATCTATGGCGGCAGCACCGGCAAAAGGGTTTTTCACGGGGAGATGATAGATATTTCCAGGGGGGGATTGGCATTTGCCATCCGAATCAGCAAAAAGCAGAGTGCCCATCTGCTCCTCGGCCGGCAGATCGTCTCCGAGATCACTCTCAAAGGCAAAAAGGTATTGCGGTGTCTCGGATTGATTGTCGGCGTCACCATTCAGCATGAGCTGTTGAAGGAGTATTCCGTGCATATCAAGTTTTACCAGGAACTGGGGCAGCGCCAGGTAACCGACGTCTTGAATCTCGTCTTATGAATGAGCCTGCCGCCACTACTCCTCTCTGAAGCCATGAGCGACCGTCAACCCCTCATAGTGGGAAATCTCGTCATACAGCCTCCGCTGGCCCTGGCGCCGATGGTCGGCCTTTCCCATTCGGCTTTGCGATCGCTGGTGATGGAACTGGGCGGTGTCGGGCTGTTGTACACCGAGATGCTGTCGGCCAGAAGGCTGCCCCAGGAAAATGAGAAGGTCTCTCCTTTTCTGATCCGGTCGCCACAGGAGTATCCGCTGTTTTATCAACTCGTTCTCCATGAAGAGAGCTCTATTGAAAAGGCAGTGGAGAAGGTACAGGCCCTCGGAGCCCAGGGAATCGATCTCAATCTTGGCTGTCCGGCCCCGAAACTGCGAAGGCAGGGGGCCGGGTGTGCACTGTCGGCGAACCGCGCGGCGGTGCGGACTATCTTGGCTGCCCTGCGCCGGCTGACCAGCCTTCCCCTGTCAGTGAAAATTCGTCTCGGCCAGCGGCTCGATACAGCCGCTTTTCTTGATCTATGCAGGATAATAGAGGCAGAAGGAGCAGACTGTCTCACGGTTCATGCCCGCCTCGACGGCGAAAAATTCTGCCGCAAACCCCGCTGGGAGTGGGTGGCCAGGGCCAAGGAAAACGTCAATATACCGGTGCTGGCCAACGGTGGAATTTTTACCGTGGAAGATGCACGAAAATGTCTGCGGGTGACTGGTGCCGACGGCCTGATGCTCGGTCGCGGCGGCGTGGCCAGGCCCTGGATATTCGCAGAGATAGCGGCAATGATCTCCGGGAAAAGGCTCTTGAGAGAAGCCCTTGCAATGAGTAATGTGTATAGAAGATTCGCGGAATTGCTGAGATTACGCTTTCCCCCGGAACGGAGGTTGGGCAGATTGAAAGAATTTACACATTATTTTGCTTGCTCATATACCTACGGCCACCATCTTGCCTCCGGCGTGCAGACCAGCGCTTCATTTACCCAGGCTGTTGACAGGGCTGAACGTTTTTTTCTGGAGAATGAACACATCACCATATCATGAGGGAGATACCATGAAAGAACTGTTGAAGAAATCCATGCTCGCCGGACTCGGCTTTGTCGTTGTCTCCAAGGAGAAAATCGAGGAATCAGTACGCGAATTGATCGAAAAGGGAAATATTTCCGAGCAGGAAGGGAAAAAGCTTGTCCAGGAGATGGTCGGCAATGCGGAAAAGGCCAAGGGCGATCTCGAGAAAATGGTGGATAAATACGTCGAAAAAGCCTTGAACCGCATGGATATCGTCAGAAAAAGCGATCTCAAGGAATTACAGGATTCCATAGCCGATATCAAACAGCGCCTGGACATGGAGCAAAGCCGCCCGGAACAGCGCGATATTTAAAAAAGTCTCGACCGTATCTTGGCGACGATGTAGGTAAATTCCTCGACCTTGAGAAAATAGAGTGCTGCGCCATACAGTATAGCTGCGCTGGTTATCAAACTGAAAAGAGATATGATGCCGGCTATCAGGCTGGGGCTCTCCATATACTCACCGGCCATGTTGCGTGCTGCAAAGAGGAAAGCGGTCATTATGGCCGTCGCCACAAGAATTTTCACCAAGGCCCGGCACATCGACCGAACGGAAAAACCGTGGAGTTGCCTGTAAAGGACCGTCGTCAGAAAGAAAAAATTGATGATCATCGCCACAGACACGGAAAAAGCTATGGCCCTGTGCTGGAAAAAGTCGATGGTCAGCGAAATAATGATGATATTGATACAGACGGTTATAAAACTGCCTATAACCGGAAAGCGGGTCTTTCCCAGGGCGTAGAAAACGGGTACGAGAACCTTGTTGGCCGAATAGGCAAACAGGCCGACCGCATAGAAGGCGAGGGCCTGGGCCGTGGCCACCGTGTCTGCTGCCGTGAAAGCACCGCGCTCGAATATCAGCCTGATGATTGGCTCGGCAAGAAGATAGAGCCCGGCGCTGGCGGGAATGGTGAGACAGAAAACCATGGTCAGCGACGAGACGAAGGTCTCCTTCATGCCGTCGATGTTCTTGCTGGCTGAATAGCGTGCCAGCAGGGGCATGGCGGCGATGCCGATCGCCACGCCGAATATGCCGATGGGGAGCTGGACCAGCCTGAAGGCGTACTGCAGCCAGGAAACGGAGCCCTCGGCGCAGCTGGCGGCGAATTTGGTGTTGATGAAGATGTTAATCTGGGTGGCCGAGAGACCGACGACGGCGGGTATCATCAGCTTGAGAATACGTATCAGCCCGGGATCGCCAAAATTGAAATGTGGCAGAAAAGTAAAGCCGCAACGGTAAAGTGCCGGGAGCTGCACCGCCAGCTGGAGCAGGCCGCCGATGAGAGTGCCGATTGCCATGCCGACAATGGGGGCAATGCCCCATTGCGGAAG
>JBEPWT010000018.1:0-32638 GCA_041642275.1 Desulfopila sp.
CCTTTTCCCGGGACGCCATAAACCCATCCCTGGGGGCTTAACTGCAGCCGTCCTGGCTGCAGATACCCGTGAAAAGGGCACCCTGTCTCTTTGTAATTGGTCAAGCTGAGTTTCAGGGGTAATCAGATCAGATTTAATTTAACAATCTGATATGTAACGTTATATGTAATACTCCGTCCATTTTTCATGAAATGTTCGGCTAGGGGGAGAGGGTGAGATAGAGGCTTCGCCCTTTCCTGTTGACCAGAAGAAGTATGCTTTCCTTTTTCCCTTTTTCTACCTGTGCATTTTCAAGAAACATACCAGGCTGGGTGAGACGGCGGCGATGGTCCCGGAGATGTTGATATCCTTTGCATAGCCGTTGGAGCGGAAGAAACATAATTCGTCCGGCGGAATGAGACGATTATAAAGAGACGGGCGAAGGTGTCCTCTTTTTCAGGAATATGTCCTAGGAGGCGGGACGGGGCAGGAAAGGATGGTCGTTTTGCAGAAGGGATGCCGGCGGATGCTTGATTGGCGGTTCAGTTTTGATACCTGTTTTTCAGCCAGTGGAGAAAGACAAAAAGGACGGCAAAGGCAAAAACGGCAAGGGAGAAAAGAGTCGGGTCCATTTTTTCCCCTGACCTTCCCAGAAGAATGAAGGGAAGACCGAGCAGACTCTGCACGATGCAGTTCATGATGACGCAGTACCGAAAGGCTACGCCTGCCAAAGGCAGCATGTAATTTTTAGCGGCATAGGGGAGGCCGGGAATGGCGAGAAAGAAAAAACTGAACATGGCCTGGTTGTTTTCCGGCACCGAGGGGATGGTGTAGCCTAGTTTTTCTTGAAAAAGACGGACCAGAAGGGGTCGCAGAAAGCGGGCGGCAAGATAGCCGATAAGGCTATGGAGCGGCAGGATGCAGAGCCACAGCAGGAGAGCCCAGCCGATGCTGAATTTGACGCCGGCTGCAACGAGAAATACTGAAATGGGAAAGCCCAGCGCCGGCAGGGTAGCGGTGAGGGTGATGAACAGCCACGGGGGCAGATCTTCGTTGATGACGGAGATGGCTTTCTCCACAATGCCGGCCTGAAGAAGAAAATAGACGGCGGCAGCCAGCAGGATGGTCGTTGCCGCGATAAGTATAAAAAATGAAATTTTCCTGTTGATTGCCATAGGGTTGTCGTTCCCCGCGGATGGCGGGTAAGATTTGAGTGGCTGGTATGATTTTCTCCCAAAACAGCTGCAAGGTCATGTTCGCTGGACCGGTATTTTCTCAGGGCTGCCTCGGCTCGAATGCAAGTGATGCCGAATCAATACCGGATCTTGAAAAAAACAGCATCGATTTTTTAGGCGTTGTCGGCGAAAATCTTCAACTGAGCATCGGCTTGGATGAAGACATCAACTGTCATTCCGGCCAGGTGTTGTCTTATGCGATGCCCGCTTCTTGTCGTGCTGCAGACTTGCCAGCAGGGCGCTGGCTTTCTCGGAGAGGAGATCCCATTCAATCTTCAGGGACTGGAAGAGCTCATCCAACGGATCGAGAAAGGTGTTGTCGCCGGTTTTTTCATGGCCTTGGTCCCGCCGCAAGGATCTGTACAGTCGGGCCATTTTGGCAGCCGTCGCTTTTCTGCTGAAACCGCGGGCGGTTTCCAGGGCGCTGCCCTGGAGCTTCTCGAAATTTTCTTTGTCAGCGAGGATGTCGAGGATGTTGGCGGCGAAGTGCTCCGGCGATGCATCCTCTTGGAGAAGCCTGCCGTTGACTCCGTCCGCGACCACCTCGCGGACTCCCGAGG
This sequence comes from Desulfopila sp., assembly GCA_041642275.1. Classification (GTDB taxonomy): domain Bacteria; phylum Desulfobacterota; class Desulfobulbia; order Desulfobulbales; family Desulfocapsaceae; genus Desulfopila_A. The sequence continues at coordinate 1,775 of JBEPWT010000018.1, forward strand.
CGTCAAGGGCAACCACCGGCAAAGAGGCCGCCATGGCCTCCACCAGCACCATTCCCTGGGTTTCCGATTTGGAGGAGAAGACGAAAAGGTCCATGGCGGCGTAGGCATCGACGAGGTCTTGGCCCTTTTTCTTCCCAGCCATGACCAGCTGGCTCTCGAAGCCGGCTTCTTTGAAAAGCTGCCGTATGCGCTTCTCGCTCGTCCCTGAGCCGACAACGAGGAAGCGGAGCTTTTCGGAGGCGTCATCCATGGCCTTGATCACGGCCCGACAGAGGTAGTCGAGATTTTTCTCCGGAGCCAGTCTGCCCAGGTGGCCGATGATGGAGGTCTCCTCGGCAAGGCCATTATCCCTCTTGAACCTTTTACCGTCGCCGCTGCCGAAGTAGTCGACATCGACGCCCGTGGGGATGACTTCGATGGGGCGACGGACCCCGCGTTCGGCGATGAGGCGGGCGATGCTCTGGCTCGGGGCGACGACGCTGGTGCAGAGGTTGGCGTATTCGGTGGAGAGATTGATAGCAAGCTGGCGCATGATGTCCGAGTCAACCGATACGTAGTGGGTGTATTCTTCGTAGAGAGTATGATGGGTAAAGACCAGCGGCAGGCCGCGGCGATAGGCGGCGCGCATGGCGGCATCGCCCAGCAGAAACGGGTGGTGACTGTGGATCACGTCCGGCTGGAAGGCGTCTATTTTTTCGTCGATGATAAAGGGGATGGGAATGCGTACGGAAAAATCGCTGCCGTTGAAATTCTGCAATGCCGGAACCCGCAGGACATTGTCGTCATCATCTGCCGGTGCTTGCTCATTTTCCGGAAAGGTGGGGGCGATAACGAACACCCGGTTGCCCAGCCGGCGCAGGTCCTCGGCGAAGAAATGGACGGAACGCGCCACGCCGCCGACGTGGGGAAGGTAGGTGTTGGTAAACATGCAGATGTTCATGTCGAGGCCTCCTGTAAAGCGAAGTGGCGCCGGCTGGGGTCATCGGTTCTGATTTCGGCGAAACCCGGTATGTCGACGACGATGGCGGCCGGAGGGGCGACGGAGCCGGCTCGGTCGATGTCGACCTCGACTTCGGCTTTGGCGCCGGTTTTCATGAAGCTCACCTCTACGGCGCCGAAGATGGTCCTGGTCGGGCCGAAATGAAGCCGGGCATCGCCTTCGCACCACCGACTGAGAATTCCCGAGCCGATTATCAGTTCGTCTCCTTCTTCACGGACAAAGAGATTACGGATCATCATCAACCACTCAGCCGCCGCCCAGCCGTGCTGACCGTCTCCCATGCAGCCGCCGCCGGTCAGAGGATGGATGGCTTCCGGCCACTGGCCGGTGGAACTGGCGAGGTCGGCCACCCTGGCGATAAGCTGCTCGTAGCGGCGGTCACCGTTTCGCAGCAGTGTCTGGGCGATGTCCAGGGTCAGATAGATATTGATTCCGGAATGAATCATGTCCTGAAAGAAGGCGCCGCCGTGGAAGCAATTGTCAATGAGGAAGTCGGCGGTCCTGGCGATGCGCTCATCCTTTGCCGGGGTAATCTGCAGCGGATAATCGGCGACCATGGAGCCGATGGCGCCGGCATCCATCCTCCTGTAGGGAGAGGCCGGAATCCCCCATTTCGAACGATGTCGGTCGATGAGGGCGATGCTGGCGAATATGTGCTTTTCAAAGTCGCGGGCTTCCTCTTCATACTTGCGCTGCTGATCTTTGGAGAGAAAGAGACCGCAGAGCCTGGCGGCGCTGCGAAGTCCCGCCAGCCCCCAGAAATCATCCCAGTAGTAGTAGTCATTGGGGCCGAGATGCTCGGCGCTGAACCCTGGTGGCAAAAGACCGGAGTGCGGGGTGATGGTTTTCCCGCGAACCCGTTTGCGGATAATCCAGTCGGCCCCCTTGGTGACGGCATCGCACCAGTTGGCGTCGAACTGGTGTCCGGTCATCTGCTGGAAACGATCCATAATCCAGAGAACCTGACCGTTGGAATCCCATTCGCCTTCCTGGGACTGGAAATAGCCGCTCATTTTCTGGCGGCCGGGAAAGGTATCGAGGATGGCAAAGGCTCTGTCGGTGAGTCCCGCGGCGAGCAGGGCGTTGAGCATGAGACAGGCGTCGCGGAACCAGAAACGCCGGTAGGTATAGGGGCCGGGGACAATGTCTTCGGCGGAGAGCAGGATAAGCGTTCGCACAGCCGCATCATAGAGAAACTGGATATGGTCATCGACACCCTCCATTCTTGCGGTCCTGGCAATCTCGTTCTGCCAGGATTCTACTATGGGCGCAGGAGGCGGCGGTGCGGAGGAAAAGATGCGCTGCAAAGTCGAATCCCGACTTACCGGAATCTCAGCCGTGATTTTCTGGGGGCGGCCGCCTTTTGTGGCAAACAGCGCCGCTGCCGTAGCCATGCCGACGTCGCAGCTTATTTTTTCAGCTCTTTCGTCGGAATCCAGCTTGTGGATGACATCACCGTCCTGGTAGTTGGAAAAGACCATTTTTTCGGGTGGAGCGTCGAAATGTATCGGCGTTTCGCTGTTTACCAGCAGGCCGGTTTGCCCTTCAATCGCTGATACCGTTTCAATGAACTGGATGCCTTCGGGATTGTAGGGACGAAGCGCGAAGACCAGCCAGCCGTTTTGCCGGCAGCTCGCCGTCACCTTTATGGTCAGGACGGCCTTTTCATCCTTGATGGTCATCTCCACCACCGATTCCAGTTCCACATCCTCTGAGACACACTTTGTCCGGACGGCGAGATTGGGGGCGAGAATCCATTGCTGTTCGAGCTCTTCCATTTTCGAGGGCAGGAGCCTCTCCCCGCTTTCCAGGACGTGCCAGACATCGATGGACCAGCCGTCGTAGAGCGGGGTGACCAGGCCGCGCGGATCAACGATGGGATAGAGCGGCAGGTCGGGGTGGCCGACGGCCGTCCAGTTGCGGTGGGTCAGATTGACGTGGGAAAAGGAAAATGCCCTGGGAATGAAGGAATTATCGCTGGGATTGAACTGTCTTTCCACCCAGTAGGGCCAGACCCAGTCGAGATTGTGCTGAATGGCCTTGGTGTTGATCAGCCCTCTGGTATGGAAAGCGATGCCGGCTCTGACCAGTTCGATGGGCTCCTGCACTTCGGAAGGCTGTGAAAACTGCCTGATCCGGGCCAGAAATGTCAGGGGATCTATGATGCCGTAGGCCCTGGCGGCGCGTTTGATCAAGAATTTCCATGGGATCCATTTTTTTAGCATAACAGGTGTCTTAGAGAGATTAAAAAAGTCGGTGGCTGCTGAACTGCCCGGCCACAGGGATATACATTCCTTAATCGACAAATGTGGATAACTACTTTTTACATAGGCGGTTATTATATACCTTCTACCATACTCACCATATAACACAAACGGCTGTGGACAATCCGGATTTGTGCATTGGCATCCGGACCTGAAAACGGACGTGGTGGCCCGTGAGGATTGTAAATTGCAATTATGCAATTTACAGACCATTCTCCGGATGACCGGAGGAGGTCATTTGCGCCGCGGTACAGGAATTGCAGAAGATTATCCAGAATAAAAGCGACGCCCTATACGCAATGGGAGACATCGCCTTCGCCACGAGAGGCGGATCACAACTTTCACGGAGGAAGACGAATGACAAATATTGAAGTCAGCGCCAGCCACAGGGCGGTGCCGGTGGTTACAGCTTCGGGAGATCTCTCGGAACCACTCTATGGCCTGCTCCTTCAGGCGGTGGAAGAGCGTGCCACCGATATTCATCTCGACCCTGTGGAAAATGGCAAGCTTGTGCGTTTCCGCATAGACGGTATCATCTATAAAAAAAGCGTGCTGGCGGCTGACGAGCACCAGCGCGTACTCACCCAGGTAAAGGTGGCCTCGGGGTTCAGCATCGATAAGAGCTTCGTTCCCCAGGAAGGCACCTTGATATTCGAACACAGGGATCGGGGAAGGAGATACGATATTCGTATTTCCATTACCCCCGCCGGACATGGTCGGGAGGCCATCCATTTCCGTTTTCTCACCGGCAGGTCGATGCTCAAGGACCTCGGTGAACTGGGGATGTCTGCTCATCACAGACAGCAGGTTCAGCGGGTTCTCGATTCTCCCACCGGCATTGTACTTATCGCCGGTATCACCGGTTCGGGCAAATCATCGACCATGTATTCAATAGCCGGAGCCCTCGACCTTGACAGGCACGTGGGTGTCTCCATCGAGGACCCGATAGAAACCTACATTCCCGGCCTGCGTCAGATCGAGGTTGACTATGAGCACGATCTGCTGATGCATAAGGGGTTGCGGGCCTTGCTGCGGATGGACCCGGATGCTGTTTTCGTCGGGGAAATACGGGACAAGGTCTCGGCACTGACCACCGCCCGGGCCGGCATAGCCGGGCGGCTGGTGGTGGCCACGCTTCATGCTCCCGATCCGGCCACCGTCATCGAGGCGATGAACCATTATGAAGTACCGCGCTATATTACCGCCTCCGGACTGCGGCTGATAATCTCCCAGCACCTGCTGCGCCGCATCTGCCGGGAGTGCGCCGTCGAAAGGGAGCTGATGGCAGAGGAAGCCGATATTTTCAGCAAATACGAGACAACGGCGCCGGCGAAGGTGCTCGAGGCGCAGGGCTGCGGCAAATGCCGCCAATACGGGTATAACGGGCGCATCGCCGTATTCGAGCTGACGACCATCAACAACAGCCTTTCCCAGGATATCGCCAGGGATGCCGGCAAGGCAACCCTGCTCAGAAGGTTTCGCGAAGAAGGCGGCGCCGCGGCGATTGTCGATGCCCTAGACAAGGTCAAGGCCGGTACTGTCTCCATGGACGATGCCCGGCAGCTTTACCTCAATACCGAGAGCTGGCGCATGTGAGCTCCCAGCCATGTACAGGGACTGGCGGGTGAGCCGATATGGCCCGCCATTCCTCCGGTTCTGTGATCGGCATATTCCGCTATGCCAGCCTCAGGCCCCTGGGCCCGCAGCCCGTTTCAGCTCATGTGGAATTGGACTTAACGCTGTGTCGTTTTGGAAGGATCCTTGAAAAGCGTTGTCACCGTATCTGCCATTATCTCGGTCCGTTCGAAGAAGTCGACATCGAGGTCGCCCGTGACCCTGACAAAATCTCCTTTCTTCAGTTGCTGGTATCCTTTCTGGTCAAGCGGATTGTAGGGCATCTCCAGGGTATCGACCTTTACCTCTTTCGAGCCGGTATCGACAGTGAACTCCCGGCCATTGATTTCGACCACCGTTCCCTGGAGCTGAAGACCGGCATCCTGGGCGGCGCCGCCGGAAAACAGGGCCATATCCTCTTCGCCGCTGTCGTTGGCATAGAAATGGGTGTTGAGCCCTTTGACGTAAACACTGTTTGCTTCGATGGTAGCCGCCTCGTAGAGATCATCGTCCACACGTCCGTAGACCGTCACACGATCTCCTTCCAGAATGGGATGAGAAGCCGCATACCAGTCCCAGCCGTCCATTTCGACGCGGATCAGACCGGTACCGTAATCGAGCTCGAAGGAAGAGGGGGTGGCGGCGGTAACGGTACCGTTGAGGCTTATCCAGCTGTTGTTCCGGACAGAGCGGGGATCTTGCGCCGCAACGGTCGAAGCCGCCAGGCTGGCTGACGCACAAAGGAGTAACAGGTATTGCATTCTCATGATATACCCATTCTTCAAACAGTGGTTTGGGCTTCCTCGATCGACTTTTCCATATCCCGGCGGAGCTTTTCGTAGCCTTCCTTCAATGCCTCCCAGGCGCCCTGGTCGGCGTTTTTAAGCTCCCGGAGTTTTTGCTCGCTTTCCTTATGTTTCTGCTGAAGGATGTTGACCTGCTCATGACCCTGCTCACGTTGACGGGCCTCTGCCTGGTCGGCCCGGGCCCTGATCTTGTCGATCTGCGCCTTCCACTCTTTGATCTGCTCTTCGCTGGTTCGCAAATATTCATCTTTTTGGTTCATGGTGCCTCCTTGTCTGTTTCTGTAGCATGGCAGCCCCTCAATATCGATTGCTGCTCAACACCTTTGCATGTGCTATGACTTGGAGAAGCAATAAAGATGCCAGCAAAAGCCCAAGCGCTCTCGGAAGAATTTTTATGGCCGGTTTTTATCCGTGGAATCAGGTTCTTTTGCTCCCAAGAAAGAACCGGAAAGAAAAATATGAAAAGAATGGTGCTCTTGTGAAGATCGGGCGGCGTCCCTGCGGCGCACCCTTGCGTCTGGCGCAGTTGGGCCGGGTCTTCCAAAGCCGGATAAGTGTTTGCGGATAAGACGGCAGAGCAGTCGTTGAAGACCTGGCACGGCAGAAAGAGTGTGAGATTGCATGAAGATTGCAATAATAAACTTGCCATAAACATTCCATGGGCGATTCCGGGCCCTGAAACTTGCCATAAACTTTCCATGGGCGATTCCGGGCCCTGGAGAGTTTCATCCGCAAACAGTTTCCATGGTATTCAGGAATGTCTGGCAGCCGGATGAGCGTGTGTTCCCGCGGACAAATTACCGAATCATTGCTGTTTGACAAGAGACAGGTGCCATTATGTCGGAGACAAACAGAGAGGTCGTTCCCCGTTACGAATTCAGGGCCTTTGCCCGCTGCTTTGAAAGATCCGTCAACAGGCTGCGGCAACTCTCGCGCTGTGATACCATTGAAGAGATAGCCGATATCTACCTGGTTTCGGCAGGAGCGTACCGGTATAATGTCAAAATACGCGAAAATCAGTTGAGCATCAAAAAGCTGCTCGAAGAACGAAACGGGCTTGAGCTCTGGAGGCCGTGCCTCAGGCGTAATTTTCCGGCGGTCGCCGCCGATATCGGTGAATATGTTTTCCGGTCGCTGGCCCTGGAAATTCCGGAGCTGGAACAAAAAAAAATGCCCCGGGAAGATTTCATCATGGAGGTAATGGTGCCACATCCGCAGATAACCATCGGCGAGGTTTTCAAAAGACGTTTTCGTTTTCATCTGGGCAACTGCCGCGTTGAAACGGTGGAACTGGTGGTCAACGGTGCGGCCATACAGTCGATGGCGGTGGAAGGGGAAAACCATGATGATGTGCAGGCCGCCCGCGATACGCTCGGCCTGCAGGTGTATGAGAATATGAGTTATCTCAAGGGGATGAAGCGTATCATGGGGCATGGGGCTCCAGCTCGGTAATGGCAGCGTCACTGGGGGGAAGAGAAGATGGTAGAGGAAATTCCGCTAGTACGGGAGGTTCGGCGGTTGGAGGGCAGGTGGGCGCCGACGGGGATGTCATAGGATCTTGGCGGCAGTCTTGCGGGGCCGGACATAATCTTGCTGTGCAGGAATACCATGGTCAGGTGGAGATGGCTTGGTAATCCTCTTTTTCCTTCTATACGGCCTCTATGCGGCCTCTGTGCGGCTTCTCTTGAAGGCAAGGACCCAGCAGGGCCGGCCCTTGCCTTTTTTTTTTGAAGCTTTTGCCGCAACCGCCGGCAAAAAAAAATCAGATAAGCCGGTAGGGCGCGGCCCGTTTGGCCCAGCGGCTGCCGGCATGCTTCTCCTGCAGAATTTCGTATGCCTCCTTGAGCTTGCCCGGATCATCTTCGCTTTTGTAGCCGTTGACTCCACGGAAAAATACGGCCTCGGCAACCGAGGTGGTATCGGCGAAATCCTCCAGCAGCTTTTTCAGGTGGACTTCGGCGGTGTCATGCTCGCCGGCGTCGAGGTGCACCTTGGCCAGTCCGAGATGCAGGACGGCGATCAGCTCCTGCGGTTCAAAAAAGCCTATTTCCCGCTGTAGCTCATTGCCGTCGCGGTCGAGGATGACCGTGGTCGGGGTCCAGAAGGTCTGATACTTATCCTGGAGCGACTCCTGGCCGAGTGTCAGCCGCAGGGGGATGAGATAGGTGTCTATAAAGTCAACCACTTTTTTTTCCGGATACGTAACTGCATCCATCTGTTGACAGCCAATTCACTCGGGATTGAAAAAATCGAGCAGAATCGGCTTCCTCGTGGTCTGTGCCGCGCCCTGCGCGGTGCGCAGGCTCGTTTGCCATTGCATTGAAGACATAATGGAACTCCCAAAAGCTGAGTATTGATAATTGCGCGGCGGCGGTAATGCCCGGAGCCGCGCTGTGGTCGTCATTGCTCTGGTGAATTGCAATTTGTTTGCCTGACTGGCGTAATTTATTGCAGGCGCCATGGGGGCCGGCGATATCATCCGTAATCCGACGGGCCCCCGAAGCCGGCCATGGCGAGAATACGACCGGATATGCAGGCGGGTGCAGAAAGCAGAAAGTCGACAGATAGGGTGGCGGTGATTCTTTCGCTTCGTACAAACAGGTCGGCAGGGGAAGTCAGCTGTCGCCGGGGAGGTTCCGGAAATTTCAGCGTATCGGCATGATATTTGTAAAGCAGGCGATATACACAGAGTAAAAAAAGGGAAATCTACCGGCCTTCTGTATGAGCATATTTCCTTCTGGGGGAGGCCGCGCATGACGATGAGGATGATATGGCTACCTATATTGAATGGTTTGAAGATCTCAGCAATGACGATGTTGAAAAGGTCGGCGGTAAAAACGCTTCCCTGGGAGAGATGATACGTGAACTGAAAAAAAGCGATGTCCGCATCCCCGATGGTTTTGCCACAACCACCGACGCCTATTACCAGTTCATTAAGACCAACGAACTCGACGAATCCATGGAAGAGCAGCTGGAGAAACTGCGCAAAAAAGAGCAATCGCTCAAAAAGACCGGAAAAAATATACGCAATCTTTTTTTGGGCGGTGAGTTCTCCGACGATGTCAGCGAGGCCATACGCCGAGCCTACCGCGAACTCAGCGAGCGGGTCGCCGGCGAAGAGCAAAAGGAGGAGGTATCCGTTGCCGTTCGCAGCAGCGCCACGGCCGAGGATCTGCCCGAAGCCAGTTTCGCCGGCCAGCAGGAGACCTTTCTCAATGTTGTCGGTGAAAAGGAACTGCTCGATGCCGTTCGCAAATGTTTCGCCTCTCTTTTTACCGACCGGGCTATTTCCTACCGGGAGGAAAAAGGATTTCCCCATGACAAGGTGGCGCTTTCGGTCGGTGTGCAGCAGATGGTGCGCGCCGACAAGGCCTGCTCGGGCGTGATGTTCTCGCTCGATACCGAAACGGGATTTCCCGACGTCGTCGTCATAGACGCCGCCTGGGGCCTGGGGGAAAACGTGGTGCAGGGCACCGTCAATCCTGATGAATTTCGGGTATTCAAACCGCTGCTGCAGAAGGATGGTCTGGTGCCGATCATCGGCAAAAGGCTGGGAGATAAAGAAAAGACCATGGTCTATGCCGAGGGAGGATCGGCGACGGTCAAAAACACGCAGACTTCGAAGAAAAAAAGAGCCCGTTTCGTTCTCGATGACGAAGAGGTTCTGCAGTTGGCCCGATGGGCCTGTCTTATCGAGGATCACTATGATACTGCCATGGACATGGAGTGGGCCAAGGATGGTGAAACCGGGGAGCTGTTCATCGTCCAGGCCCGACCGGAAACGGTACAGTCCCAGAAAAAGAAGTCCTCTTTCCTGCATTATAAGCTTTTGGAAAAAGGCGAAGTGCTGGTCAGCGGCCTGGCCATCGGTGATCAGATAGCCGCAGGGAAGGTCGCCGTTCTTGACGATCACGACGACACGGCCGATTTCGAGGATGGCATGGTGCTGGTGACCGAGATGACCGATCCTGACTGGGGCCCTCTGATGAAAAGGGCTGCGGCCATAGTCACCGAGCACGGCGGCAGGACCAGCCATGCGGCAATTGTCAGCAGGGAGCTTGGCATTCCGGCGGTGGTCGGCGCCGAGGGCGCCATGGCCAAACTCAAGGACCAGGGCGAGGTCACCGTCTCCTGCGCCGAAAAAGAGCAGGGCCTGGTCTACAAGGGCCTGCTCGAATATGAGGAGGAGGAGATAGACCTCGAAGAGATAGCGGAGACGGAGACCACCATCATGCTCAACATCGCCAGCCCGGAGGCGGCCATGCGCTGGTGGCGGTTGCCCGCCGACGGTATCGGTCTGGCGCGCATGGAATTCATCATCAACTCGGCGATCAAGGTTCATCCCCTGGCCCTGCTGCGGCCCGAAGAGGTGGAGGACAGCTCCGCGCAGGATGAGATCGAGGAGTTGATAGGTCGTTACCACAACGGGGAAGAATATTTCATCGACAACCTCGCCTTGGGCATAGCCGGCATAGCCGCCTCCCAGTATCCGCGGGATGTGATCGTGCGCATGAGCGACTTCAAGACCAACGAATACGCCAACCTCATCGGCGGCACCTCCTTCGAACCCGAGGAAGAAAATCCCATGCTCGGATTCCGCGGCGCCAGCCGCTACTACAGCGACCACTACCGCCAGGCCTTCGAACTGGAGTGCCGGGCGATCAGGCAGGTTCGAGAAAGACAGGGCTTTGACAATGTCGTTGTCATGATCCCCTTCTGCCGGACCCCGGAGGAGGCGGACAAGGTGCTGGAAGTCATGGCCGAAGTCGGGCTCGAGCGCGGCAAAAACGATCTGCGCGTCTATGTCATGAGTGAGATCCCCGCCAATGTCATCCTCGCAGAAGAGTTCGCAAGCCGTTTCGACGGTTTCTCCATCGGTTCCAACGATCTCACCCAGCTGGTGCTTGGTGTCGATCGGGATCTCGGCCGGCTGTCGGACCTCTTTGACGAGCGCAACCAGGCGGTGAAGAAGATGATCGAAATGCTGATCGACACGGCGCATGATCAGGGTATAAAGGTCGGCATATGTGGCCAGGCACCCAGTGATTACCCGGAATTTGCCAGCTTTCTGGTGAAGGCGGGCATCGATTCCCTGTCGCTCAATCCCGATTCGGTCATCGGTGTAAAAAAGCGACTCGCCGAAGATGAAGGCGAGAAGCGCCAAAACCGTTGACGAGCTGCCGTGCCCGGCTTCTTAAGGAAAAAACATGTCGGCTGAAGAGCGAAAAAGCTATTTTCATCTGTCTGCAGAAGATGTTCTCGATGATTTCCGGGTAGACCTCGCCCAGGGGCTTTCAGATGAGGAAGTCGAGAAAAGAAAAGAGCGGTATGGACCCAACCAGCTGCAAAAGGAGGAGAAGCGCCGCTGGTGGAATATCCTCCTCGACCAGTTCAAAAGCATCGTCATTCTCATCCTTGCAGCTGCGGCGGTGGTCGCCTTTGCCACCGGCCGGCTGCCCGAAGGCATTGCCGTGACGGCGGTCATCATCGTCAACACGGCACTGGGGTTCTTCACCGAGTTCAAGGCCTTGCGTTCGATGGAGGCGCTGCGCCGGCTGGGGCTGCATACGACCCGGGTGGTCCGTGATGGCGAAGAGCAGGAGGTCGCCGCCCTGGAGCTGGTTCCCGGCGACATCGTCAAACTCTGTGACGGCGAGCTGGTTCCCGCCGACCTGCGGCTGGTAGAATCGGAGGGAGTACGCGTCAACGAGGCAGCTCTCACCGGCGAATCGGTGCCGGTCAACAAAACGACGCAGGCCGTCGGCAAAGACAGCTCCCTGCACGAGCGCACCAGCATGCTCTATAAGGGAACGAGCGTTTCCGAGGGTGAGGGCCTGGGCGTGGTGACGGCGACGGCAATGGATACCGAGCTTGGCCGCATCGCCAGGCTGACCTCCGAGGCCGAGGAAAAGGCCACCCCGCTGCAGCGGCGTCTGGACCAGCTTGGCCACAGGCTCGCCTGGATCACCATCGCTATTGCCGCAGCCGTGGCGCTTGCCGGCCTGGCGGTGGGACGCGATACCGTCGTCATGATCGAGACCTCCATCGCCCTGGGAGTTGCCGCCATACCAGAAGGGCTGCCGATCGTCGCCACCATCGCCCTGGCCCGCGGCATGTGGCTGATGGCCAGACGAAACGCCCTGATCAACAAGCTCACCGCCGTCGAGACCCTCGGGGCCACCAGCGTCATTTTCACCGACAAGACGGGAACGCTGACGGAAAACAGGATGCAGCTGGTGCGGGCAGTGGCGCCGAATAAAAGCTATCTGGTCCATGAGCGGAAAGTCGGCGAAGACGAGGGAGATGAAGCCGGCGGCGAGGAGCAGGCGGAGGAAGACGACCATGATTCGCTTCTGCGCCTTTTGCGTATCGGCGCTCTCTGCGCCAACGCCAAACTCGCCGAAGACGAGGACCATTCCGGCGATCCCACCGAAGTGGCATTGTTGCAGGCCGCGGCGGAAAAGGATATGGCCCGGCAACAGCTGCTCGAGGAGATGGCCGAGGTACGGGAGGTGGCCTTCGACTCGGAGACCATGATGATGGCCACGGTGCATGAGTCTTCGGAAGAAGAGGGAGGCTATTATGTCGCCGTCAAGGGTGCTCCGCTGGCGGTGCTCGAGGTCTGTGACCGGTTGTGGCGCAACGGTGAAACGGCGGAGATGAGCGAGGAGGAGCGAAGCTCCTGGTCGGAGAAGACCGATCAACTGGCGGCAAATGGTCTGCGCCTGCTGGCCCTGGCGGACAAGGAAATGGATGACAGCGAGGGTGAGGTGTATGAAGGACTGCGTTTCGCCGGTCTTGTCGCCCTGGAGGATCCACCGCGCCTGGAGGCGAAAAAATCCATCCTCGAATGTCAGGAGGCCGGTATCCGGGTTATCATGGTCACCGGCGACAGGCCCGACACCGGCCAGGCAATCGGTCGGCAGGTTGGTCTTGAAAGCGAGGAAGAGGCGATGCACGGCGACGAACTGGGAGAACCGGACAAGCTCTCCGATTCGCAGCGCCGGAAGATAAAAAAGACCAGTGTTTTTGCCCGGGTCACTCCCGAACAAAAGCTCAATCTGGTGAAATTCTATCAGGATGAAGGCCAGATTGTCGCCATGACCGGCGACGGGGTCAACGACACACCGGCCCTGAAGCAGGCCGATATCGGCGTCGCCATGGGGCAGAAGGGCACCGATGCCGCCAAGCAGGTGGCCGATATGGTCCTGCGCGACGACAAATTTCCCACCATCGTCGCCGCCGTTCGCCAGGGCCGCATCATCTACGCCAACATCAGGAAGTCGGTGATGTTCATGCTCTGCACCAATATCGCCGAGGTCCTGACGGTGGCCACCGCCTCGCTCCTCCAGCTCCCCATTCCCCTCAAACCCCTGCAGATACTGTATCTCAATGTCCTAACCGACGTCTTTCCGGCGCTGGCGCTGGGCGTGGGGGTGGGCGGCAGCGACGTCATGCGGCGACAACCGCGCGGTGCCGACGAGTCGGTATTGACCAGGCATCACTGGGCCTATATCGGCGGCTGGAGCGGGGTGGTGGCCGTCATCGTCCTGGCCGCTCTGCTCGGCTCGCTCTATCTTCTGGGCTTCGATGAGAAAAAGGCGGTGACGATTTCCTTTCTTACCCTGGGATTTACCAAACTCTGGTTTGTCCTCAACCTGCGCGACAGAAACACCCCCTTCTGGAAAAACGATGTAACCACCAATCCCTGGATATGGGGGGCCTGGGGAGTGTGCATCATTCTGCTGGTGGCCGCCGTCTATCTCGGTCCTTTGGCAGGCGTCCTGCAAACCACTGCACCCGGCGGGCTCGGCTGGGGGGTTATTCTCGGGGCAAGTCTTATACCCGCCCTGATCGGTATCTTCGTGCCGGGTATCCATTTTTATTCCGCTAAAAACCCGAAGACCGAGGAGGGAGCAGGCAAAGAAGCATCAGAAAAAAAGTAAGCACGGCCGGCCGGAAGCATACCGGTCCGGCGGCTGAGGGATATTGCCATGTCTGATTCGAAGCTCGAAGAATATACACGAAAAAGGGATTTTCGTTCAACCGGCGAACCCTCGGGAGAGGGCGAAGACGATTCGGCTGGAAGTCCCCTGTTTGTCATACAGAAACATGATGCCTCCAGCCTTCACTACGATTTTCGCCTCGAGGTGGACGGCGTCTTGAAGTCCTGGGCGGTACCCAAGGGTCCGTCCACCGATCCGCGCGAGAAGCGCCTGGCGCTTCCCACCGAAGATCACCCGCTGGAATACGGCGATTTCGAAGGGATAATACCCGAAGATGAGTATGGCGGCGGCACGGTTCTTATCTGGGACAGGGGCACCTATGAAAACCTCAAGAAAGATGACAACGGTAAAGCGGTTGCCGTCGGCAGGTGTCTGGAGGAGGGGCACGCCGCCATCTACCTCAAAGGCGAGAAACTGACGGGCGGCTACGCCCTGATCCGCACGGACAGTGGAGAGAACGAGCGCTGGCTGCTGGTGAAACTCGATGATGACCAGGCCGATGCCAGGAGAAACCCGGTATCCACGGAACCGCTGTCGGTGGTCAGCGGCCGCGATCTTAAGAAAATCGCCGAGGAAGAACACAAATGAAGATGCAGGCCGGCGGACGTACCGTCGAACTCAGTAATCCGGAGAAGATACTCTATCCGCGGGACGGCCTGAGTAAAAAGGATATCGCCGACTACTACGAAAAGATAAGCGGCTGGCTTCTCTACCATGTCAAGGACCGGATCCTCACCATGGAACGCTATCCCGACGGCATCGAAGAGAAAGGCTTTGTCCAGCAGGAGGCGGAGGACTATTTCGATGCCGCCGTCAGGCGCCAGAGCGTAGCCCGCAAGGACGGCAGCGAGCTCACCCGGATACTCTGCAGCAACAGCGCCTGCCTGGTCTATCTCGCCAATCTCGGGGCCGTAACGCTGCATATGTGGCTCAGCCGGATCGACGCGCCGGAATATGCCGACAGGATGATTTTCGATCTTGATCCGGAAGGAGACGATTTTAGCCAGGTTCGCCGGGGGGCCTTCCATCTCAGGGAACTCCTCGATGAAATCGGCCTGCGTTCCTTTGTCATGACCACCGGTTCCAAAGGCGCCCATGTGGTGGTTCCCCTGAAAAGGGAAAAGACCTTTGATACGGTGCGCGGTTTCGCAGGCGATGTCGCCTCGCTTCTGGCCCGGCGCCACAGTGATGAACTGACCACTGAACAGCGCCGTAAGAAAAGAAGGGGCCGGCTGTACGTCGATGTCATGCGCAACGGTTACGGTCAGACCGGCGTCGTCCCCTACACCCTGCGCCCTGTCACCGGTGCCGCCGTTGCCGCTCCTCTGGAGTGGCGGGAGCTGGAGCGTTTCCAGGGCACTGCCCGGAAATACACCTACGACAACATATTCCGGCGGCTCGGCCACAGGGACGATCCCTGGAAGAATATCGGCCGCTACGCCCGTTCCCTCCAGAACCCTGCGAAGAAGCTGACGGCTTTGCGCCGGCAAGACTGAAACGGCGGTTGATAGTGTGCGGCACAGGACATCTTGTCCTGTCAGGCTGGACGGTACGTTCTGCTCGGTCTCGGTTGGGCAGAATGAACTGCTCTGGCCGGGCAGTCATATTCTTTGCTGCTTAGCAACGATACTCAGCTGCTCTCCTGAGGGACGGCAATCGATCATTTCCCGGTGCGCCATAAACCCGTCCATGGGGGTCCCACTGCCGCCGTCCAGGCTGCAGACAGCCGCGAAATCAGCAACCCGGTCCCCTGCCAGGGGCCAGGCTGAGTTTCCTGGGTAATCAGTAAAGTCTTTGGCCGCAGGGGCGGCATCTTGAACTGCCCGGCGAAATACCATTTTGAAAGATTGCCGAGACAACAGCTGGAGAGTGGCACACTTATTGAAGGTTTAGCTTTAGCTTTGCCGCAGGCAATAGCGGGAATTTTTTCTTCATGGAGGTATCAAATATGCGAGTTCCTTTGGATATATCCTACCAGGGCATGTCGCGAAGCGAGAACATTGAAGAGCTTATTCGCAGCGATGCGGCCAAACTCGAGAAGGTCTGCGACAATCTCATCAGCTGCCGGGTTGGTCTTGGGCTCGACCAGAAAAGCAGCACCAGCGGTAATGAGTATCGCTTGAGGATAGAGATGCGGGTGCCGCCGGGGCACAACCTGGTGGTTACCAATACGCCGGGCGGCAAGGAGGACAACAGTGATCTGCCGGCCATGATCAAAAGTACTTTCAAGACCGCCCACCGCCGGCTGCGCCAGCAGATGGAAAAGCAGCAGGGCGAGAAGAAACGCCATCCAGGCCAGGAGGTCGGCGCTTTTATCACAAAAATTTTCGCCGATGAAGGTTACGGCTTTCTCCGTTCGCTCGACGGAGAGGAGGTCTATTTTCATCGCAACAGCATTGTTGGCTGCCGCTTTGAAAACCTGGAACCCGGGGCCGGGGTCAACTATACCGCCGAACTTGGCGAAAAAGGTCTCCAGGCCAGCACCGTTCAGGTCATTCAAAGCTCTCCAGGTCGCGGCGGCGAGGAAGGCCAGGATGAGGACACTGTCTCGCCGCTGGGCTGGCAGCGCCACAAGAAATAGGTCTTTTGTCCGGGAAGGTGCGGCCTGTCTCTTTTCCGGCGACGGGTGTAGCCTTTTGCAGGGAGGTTTTACCAAGGTCATGAAACAAAACAGACAGTGATTGAGGAGAGCTATGATTGCCTTTATTCAAAACTCCGCCCAGGATCAGATACAGAAACTCCTGGCCGATGCCGACGTCGAGGTGAACGGCGGCAGGCCGTGGGATATCGAGATCAAAAACGAAGATCTTTTCGAGCGTGTCTTCGCCGAAGGATCTCTCGGCCTTGGAGAGGCCTACATGGACGGTTGGTGGGAGTGCGAGGCGCTTGACACCTTTTTTTATAAAATACTGCGCCATGAGATCGACAAAAAAATTCGGACGGCGCCGGCGGTTGTTGCCAATATGGTCAAATCGACGCTCTTCAACAGACAGAACAGCCGCAAAGCCTATGAGGTGGGGGAAAAGCACTATGATGCCGGCAATGATCTGTTCGGCCGTATGCTGGATTCGCGCATGATTTACAGTTGCGGCTACTGGGAGGATGCCGCCGATCTCGATGAGGCTCAGCGTTACAAGCTCGACATGATATGCCGCAAGCTGCGGCTCGAACCGGAAATGAAACTGCTGGATATCGGCTGCGGTTGGGGCGGGTTGCTGAAGTATGCCGCCGAAAACTATGGTGTGTCAGGCGTCGGTCTGACCATCTCCAGGGAGCAGGCGCAGCTGGCCGAGGAGCATTGCGCCGGATTGCCGGTGGAGATCAGACTGCAGGACTACCGCGAGGTCGAAGACCTGTTCGATGCCGTCGTTTCAGTGGGCATGTTCGAACACGTCGGCTATAAAAATTACTCCACCTTCATGGATGTAGCCAGAAGCTGTCTGCCAGACGACGGGCTCTTTTTGCTCCATACCATCGCCTCCAACAGTTCCGTGCGCAACTGCGACAGCTGGTTCGATAAATATATCTTTCCCAACGGCATGCTGCCCTCGATCAAACAGCTGGGCGCCGCTCTGGAGGGTCGGTTCATCATGGAGGACTGGCACAATATCGGTGCCGACTATGAGAAAACGCTGCAGGCCTGGTATGAGAATTTCGACAACTCCTGGCAGGACCTGAAGAGCAACTACAGCGACAGCTTCTACCGGATGTGGCGCTATTACCTGCTGTCGCTGGCGGGCGGTTTCCGGGCCAGGAATATGCAGGTGTGGCAGGTCGTGCTGTCGCCGAAAGGCATCGTCGGCGGCTACCGGGCCGGAAGATGGTCTACCAAAGGGACAAGCTCAGCCCAGATGCCCATCTCTGCGTGACCATAAATCCTGCTCCCTCCTCCCCGCCGGTGAAGGATGTCTGAGGCGGAAAAAGACGAGCGTCTACAACAAGCGCCTTATAGGAGAATATGACCGATCGCGACTTTAGCCCAAACAAACATTCGACCCCGCCGCCGATGTGGGGCCGCCTGCTGCTCTTTTTCATTCTCTGGGGCGTTATTTCCATCGGCTACCTGCAGTTCACCGCCGGCAACAGGGTCGAACAGATTTCCTATTCCGTCTTTAAACGCCAGGTTCAGCAGGGCCAGGTGGCAAGGATCGAGGTCAAGGGCGAGGAGGTGAGGGGAGAGTATGTCGCCTCCGAAGAGACGGAGGAAGAGGCCGAAGAAGAGGCGGAGGAGGAGACAAGGTATTTTACGACGGTGCTGCCCTCCTTCGAGGATCGGCAGCTGATGGACCTGCTCGAAGAGCACGATGTCACCATTTCCGCCGAGCCGGATGAAAGGAGCTGGCTGGCGACGCTGCTTATCTCCCTTTTGCCCTGGGTCATCATCATCGGTTTTTTTGTCTACCTCAACAAGCGCATGCGCCAGCAGATGGGCGGCAGCTCCGGGGGGGTGTTCGGTTTCGGTAAATCAAAGGCAAAAAGGGTGAAGAAGGAGGAGGTGGATGTCGATTTCGACGATGTGGCCGGCCTGGAAAACGCCAAAAACGAAGTCAAGGAGATGATTGAATATCTCAAGGATCCCCGGCAGTTTCAGGATATTGGCGCCGAGCTGCCCAAGGGCATCCTGCTGGCCGGCCCTCCGGGAACGGGCAAGACGCTGATGGCCCGGGCCATGGCCGGGGAGGCCGGTGTGCCATTCTATTCCATCAGCGGTTCGGAATTCATCGAGATGTTCGTCGGCGTCGGCGCCTCCCGGGTACGGGATATGTTCAGTGAGGCGAAAAAAAATGCTCCCTCTTTGATTTTCATCGATGAACTCGATTCCATCGGCAGGGCCCGCGGCACAGGCGTCGGCGGGGGACACGATGAACGGGAACAGACCCTGAACCAGATCCTTTCTGAAATTGACGGCTTCCACCCCAACGAGTCGGTGATCGTTCTCGCCGCCACCAACCGGCCCGATGTTCTCGACCAGGCTCTGGTGCGGCCCGGCCGTTTCGACCGGCAGATAAGCCTTGATATGCCGCGAAAGGATTCCCGCAAAAAAATATTGAAGGTGCATGCCAAAAAACTGGCAACCGCCGATGACATCGACTTCGACGTACTGGCCGGAGCGACGGTGGGGTTTTCCGGTGCCGATCTTAAAAACCTGGTCAATGAGGCCGCGCTTTTGGCAGCCAGGAAAGAAAAGGACCAGGTGGAAATGGAAGATTTCAACGAGAGCCGGGAGAAAATCATCATGGGCGTCAAGCGCGAGGACCGGCTTTCCGAGGAAGAAAAAAAGACCGTCGCCTACCATGAGGCCGGTCATGCCCTGGTGGCCATGACCCTGCCGGGGACCGATCCCCTGACCAAGGTTTCCATCATTCCCCGCGGCAGGTCGCTCGGTGCCACCGAACAGGTTCCCGAGGAAGACCGTCACAACCTCGGCAAGGAGTATCTGCTCAACAGGGTTGCCGTCACCGTGGGCGGCCGGGCCGCCGAAGAGGAGGTGTTCGGCGACGTGACCACCGGCGCCGGCGACGATCTGAAAAAAGCCACCCAGATAGCGCGGCGCATGGTCTGCCAGTGGGGGATGAGCAAGAAGGTGGGCCTGGTCGTCTTCAAGAAAGGCGAGCCCCACCCCTTCCTCGGTAAGGAATTGACCCAAGAAAGGGATTACAGCGAGAGGACCGCCCGCATCATCGACGAGGAAATACAGACGATAATCGCCAATTGTTATGCCAAGGCCCAGGATATTCTCCGGAAAAACCGGGAAAACCTCGATCGCTTCGCCGAAGCGCTCATGGAGAAGGAGAGCATGGCCGTCGAGGAGATAGAAGAGTTGCTTGGCCAGCCGGAGAAGGAGAAGGAGCAGTAGGCGAGCCGACGCCGAGGCGGGGGGAGTCGATTTCTCAGCGAGCCTGCCGCCACGGTTCGGGCCGGACCGGGCAAAGCTCAGCTTTTCTTCCCGTACTCCTCCAGCAGTTTTTCGTAGAATTTTTCGGTATCTTCTTTGCGACAGAGTTCCGTTGCCTGGGTAGCCAGGGCCGCCGTGCCCGCGGCCATGCCGTAGAAAAAGGCTTTCCTGAGATCTCTGCCCTGCTGCAGGGCCAGTACCAGGGCGCCGACAAAACTGTCGCCTGCGCCGACGGCGCTGACCTCTTCGACATCGAGACCGGCGACACGCAGCTGTTCGTCGCGGCTGGTGAGCAGGGCTCCCTTGGCGCCGAGGGTCAGCACCAGTACCTGGCACCTGCCGTTCTTCACCATCTCCCGGCATTTTTGCTCCTGCACTTTTTCCTCCTCAAGGGAGCAGTCGCAGACATATTCCAGTTCGCGCCGGTTCGGCTTGATAAGATAAACGGGCTGGTCCAGTGCCTTTTTCAGCGGCTTACCCGAGGTATCGATGACAATTTTGGTATCACTGTCGCCGAAGCGATCGGCGAGTTTGCCGTAGTAGTCCTCGGGTACACCCGGCGGCAGACTGCCGGAAGCGACAATATAGGCAGGCGAAGGCCGGATGTTGCCGATTTCGTCGAGGCATTTTTGCCAGAGCTTTTCGCCGATTTCAGGACCCGGCAAGGCAAAGCGAAACTGTTTCTGGCTCTCCAGTTCCCGGACGGCGAAGCTCTGTCTGCTGGCACCATCGAACTCTATTATCCGACAGGCAATATCTTCTTTTTCGAGCAGGTCGGCGATCGCCATTCCCGTACTGCCGCCGGCGGGAAAGACGGCGGTCGACTCACCGCCGAGGATGGAGATCGCCCTGCTGACATTTACGCCGCCGCCGCCCGGGTCTCGGCGATCATTCTGGCAACGGAGCTTTTTGGTGGGTACGACACGCTCCACCTCGGCACTTATATCGAGACAGGGGTTGATGGTAAGGGTTGCGATGGCGTTGCTGGTGCTCATGGTTGTACCTCGTATGGTTTTACGTAGTGTTCACGCGGTGTTTACTGCCAGATGTCAGAAAACTGATTGCTGCCGGTCATCCTTCGGTTGGAAAAAGAGCGGCAGATGAAGAATGGCCGGCTTTGCTGTTGCGGTCCGTTTCCACAGGACCGTTCCGGTTTCTTCGGAATGAGGGTGCCGCGGCCGGCTGCGATATGGGCCTGAGGTTCAGTCCTGCCGCGGCTCCGTACCTGTTTTCTTCTTCGGCAAGGTCAGTTTCAGAATACCGTTTTCATAGGCGGTATTGCTTGGCTGATCATCCACCTCGGCCGGAAGTCGCAATACCCGTTCAAAAAGACCGAATCGTCGCTCCGTTCTGCTATAGGTCCCTTCGATAACAGTTTTCAGCCTTCTTTTTTCACCTTTTATGTGTATGATATCGCCGTTGATCCGGTAGGCGAAATCCTGAAGCGTCATGCCGGGAATTTCGATTTCCAGGGTCACGGCCGCGGGCGATTCGTGTATGTCGATCTGGGGAATCAGAAAATCCGGAAGCTCGATCGAAGAAGTCCGCTGCTCCAGTATATCGAAGAAGCGATCGAGAAAAGTCTGCGTGTAAAGAGGCCGTTGCGGCAGATTTCCCGGCCGGCGCATAAGCTGGTGTTCGTTGTCTTTCATAAACCACTCCTGCACGGAAGTGCTTCTCTATTCGGCGTTCCGGGACTTGCCGGGAAAGCGGAAACGGAATCCGAATGGATACTCTGCTTGCCCGAGCTTCCTCGTCCCCTGCTATTTGCCTTTGGGCATGCCCGGTGGTACCCGTTTTCCTTTGTCGGTGTATTCGCCGTGCAGGGCCCCCTCGCCTATCAGACCTGGGACGTTGACCGTTTCTCCCTTCTCCTTCATGAGGTTGTGCAGGGCATTTTTCAGGGTGGCCATGTCGGCGATATTGAGTTCCTTCATAATTTCTTCGGCATCTTTTCCCTGTTGCGCCAGCTCCCATAAGCGCTTTTCATTGATTTTCAGCTGCTGTTCCATGGTCTCTCCTTGTGTTCGACGAAGCGTGGTTTATGGACCATCATAAGAGGCGTCCGGCGACGCCTCGCTTCGGCGATATCTGTTTTCCATCAGGGCAGCGGGACTGCTCTCTGCCTGGGCAGATCTGTTGTGTGCCGGTCTGCCCGGTTCTGATTATGATAAAGCAAGATGTGTGCCACCAATACTGGGGAGCCGGTGGCATGCAGCACCGCCGCTAACGCGGTATTTTCGACGACGAATATGCTGCCAAGTGACGGGAAGCGGGTTTGGGGCAGTATCGGCTGGGGTATCCCCTGCTCGGGCCTGGCGGCAAAAGGCAATATGGATCGCTACTTGCATTTTACTCATGGAAACCTCATGGAAATGTGTGGAAACCTGAAAAGGCAATATAAAACTACAGACAATACACTACAGACAATACATTTGGAGGATGCAGAATGAAGGTAGGAATAGTAGGGGCAGGATATGTCGGCAGCACCGCCGCCTATACCATGGCCCTTGAAGGAGTCGCCAGTGAAATAGTCCTAGTTGATATCGATGAGAAACTGGCCAGCGCCCAGGCCGAAGATATACTGCACGCCACGCCGCATGCCCATGCGACCCGCGTACGTTCCGGAGGTTACAGCGCCTTGCATTCGGCCAAGGCGGTTATCCTCGCCTGCGGGGTTGGACAAAAAGAAGGGGAAAGCCGGATGGAACTGCTCGGCCGCAATGCCAGGGTTTTTGAGGATGTCATTCCCAAGGTGATGGAGGCCGCCGCCGGTGCCGTTCTTATCGTCGCCACCAATCCGGTCGATATCATCACCCAGATCACCACGAAAATATCGGATCTGCCCCCCGGCCGCGTCATAGGCTCCGGCACCATACTCGATACGGCCCGCTTCCGCTCGATGGTGGGCGGTCACCTCGGTATTTCTTCCCGCTCCATCCACGCCTATGTCGTCGGCGAGCACGGGCCAACGGAGGTGCTGGTGTGGTCCAGCCCCCATATCGGCGGGGTGTCTCTGGTGGAGTTTGCCCAGCAGATTGGTCGTCCTTTCACCAATGATATTCGTGCCAGTGTCGATGACGGCGTCAGAAATGCGGCAGCCCGGATTATCGAAGGAAAAGGGGCCACCTACTATGGCATCGGCGGCGGTCTGTCACGGATTGTCCGGGCTGTCCGCGACAACGAGGGAGTCCTGCTCACCGTCTCCAGTCTCGGTCGGGGCCACGAGGATCTTGCGGAAGTCTCTTTTTCGGTACCGCGCATAGTCGGGGCACAGGGCATTGTCTCCGAGGTATGGCCCACCCTCTCCGAGGACGAACATGAGGCCCTGTGCCAAAGCGTCTCCGCTATCGCCGAGCCCTGCCGTGAATTGGGCTACTAGCTCGAAAATTTCGTGTAATGTCCGGGCTGGCGGCACATTTGACGCTGAAAATGTCTGCTGCTGCAGGACTGTGTCTCTTGACATCGGACAATCGAAGATGGACCGGAAGCTGCGGCAGCTAGTTTTTCCTGCTGCGGCGCGGCGGGACAGTTGTCGAAAAACTTCCTTCCGGCAGACCGGTTGGCAATCCGGTGGCAACAGCTGGGAGTATATGGGGTAATCATCAAAAACGGCAGAGGAATTGCAAGAAAAAGCTTTAAAGAGCTTAAATAGCGTGAATATAAGTAAATTACGGGAGGCGACATGTTGCGCATGTATGGCAAGTACTGGTGGTCATTTTTAATCCGAGGGATTTTAGCCACTCTTTTCGGAGTTGTCGCAATTGTGATTCCCGGGCTGACACTGGAGGCTTTGACCCTTTTGCTGGCGGCCTTTCTCATCGTTGACGGTGTCCTCTCGTTCATCGCCTCGTTCCGTGGACGCCATCTCGGACCGCGTTGGGGGTTCCTGCTGTTTGAAGGCCTGGTGGGCGTTGCTCTGGGCCTGTTCACCTTTGTCTGGCCGGGGGCTACCGTCTTGGCCATTATCCTGATCATTGGTTTTTGGGCGCTGATTACCGGAATTTTCGAGATACTGGCGGCGGTGAAACTCCGCGCTGAAATAGAAGGAGAGTGGCTGCTCGGCTTGGGGGGGATACTCTCCATACTCTTCAGCATCATACTGTTCACCAACCCCGGTGTGGGGGCGGTGGCCCTGGTCTGGATAATTGGGGTCTATGCCGTATTATTTGGGATATCGATGATATTTTTAGGAATTCGTCTTCGAAAAAGACAGGTTGTGATTAATATATGATGGTTTATGGTTTTCCGGATCCAAAACAGAAACAGATTGGCAGATCGGTCCTTGAAGGGCGGTGGTTGCCATAAAGATTATGGGCAGCGAGGTCAAAGTGGTGAAAAAGAAGTCAGCTGAAGATGTCTTGAAAAACACCTTCGAGCACATCGACAGGATCGTTGATGAGAAGAAGGCTGAAAAAGATGCGGAAACGCACAGGGACGGGGATGCCGATAGATCCCGCCGGAAAAAACGGTCCGTAAACGATGAGGGCAAGAGCAGAATGGCCGCGGCTTTGGCCTAGGGTCGCCCGAGAAGCCGGGCCCCAAAGCAGGGCGGGAAGTTTTTGAAAAGACAACATATGACGAATTCGTAAAAACCTCAAAGTCAGCCATTTCGTCATTCTGATACCGGATCGAGTCCGGCATGACGGATTCAGAATCCAGTTGTTTTAGCTAGATATGGATCCCGGCCTTCGCCGGAATGACAAAAAAGAAGATTTTTTACGAAACTATCAACATATAAAATGGAGGAAAGGACGTGAATATTACATCAATACTGTGGCCAAGCGACGGCAGTGAACCATCCTATAAAGCCCTTGATGCGGCAATTGGACTCGCCCGAAAATTCAAGGCCCGGCTCTATGCCCTGCAGGTGGTGCATCAGGTGCCGACGGTTACCGGTGCAGGTTTTGCGCCGGTGGCAATACAGGGATTCGATGTACCGCTATATGAGCAGGAACTCATGAAAACGGCGGAGCAGGAGCTGCACCAGACGGTTTCCGACAAAGTGCCGGAAGGGATCGAGGTGACGGCCCGGGTAAAAATAGGGATTCCGGCCGAGGCCATTACCGATTTCGCCAAGGACAACAATATAAGCATGATCGTCATGGCGACGCACGGCAGAACGGGTATTTCCCATTTCATGCTGGGCTCGGTGGCTGAAAAAACTATTCGTCAGTCGACGATTCCAACATTAATCATACCCGCTTCCGAAAAAGCTCAGGACTGACGAGAAGGAGGTATCGTGAAAAGAGTGCTCATCACCGGCAGCAACAGAGGGATTGGCCTGGAATTTACCCGGCAGTACCTGGAGGCGGGGTGGCGGGTGTATGCCACCTGTCGTCGCCCTGCCGAGGCGCAATCGCTGCATATGCTAGCGGAGCTGCACAGTCAGTTGAGTATTCATCGGCTGGATATAACCCTGCAGGAGGATTTAAACGGTATCTGCCAGGAACTCAAGGGCATCGCCCTTGATCTGCTCATCAACAACGCCGGCATTTATTTCCAAAAGAGCGGTGATGGGCTGCGCTGTATACACTATGACAACTGGCGCCGGAGTCTGGAGGTCAATCTTCTCGGCACGATCCGGATCACCGAGGCCCTGGTCGACAATATAGAGCAAAGCGATGGCAGACGGCTGGTGGTGACGCTGACCAACGACATGGCTATCATCGATGACATTGAAGAGGGTGCCAGTCTGTATTATCTTTCAAGCAAGGCCGCTCTCAATGCGACAATGCAGATCATAGCCGCGGAGCTTGCGAGCAAAGACATTGGCGTGCTGCTGCTGCATCCAGGAGGAGTGATAACCCGTATGGGGCCCGACAAGGGCATTTCGAAAAGGGAGAGCGTCAGCCGCATGCGTGACAGTATTGAAAATTTCACCATTGACAGAAGCGGAGCATTGCTGCGGTACGACGGTAAACAGCTGGCGTATTGAAGTCCGCTGGCAATCAGCACGGGAACATATTTCCAAGCACGACCCCCATCAAGGCCTCTTCCGGCAAGAGAGCACAAACAGGAGGACAAAAGCATGTACGATAAAGAAAAACTGTGTAAGAAAATTACCGAGCTGTATCCAGATATCGGTGAATGCGGCATTGACGTCAATGTTTCCTATGATGACGAGAAGAAGGCATGGGTTGTTAATCTTGTCAAGGATGATCACGAACTCAAGCACTATCTCGACCTTCCTGAGGCGGATAGCTGTATGGAAGGAGATAAGTGTGTGCCGCTCGGACTCGAGATTGCCCAGCTGCGGAAAAATATAGAAGGCAAGCAGTTCTAGCCCGCTTTTTGACAACAGTTCGGGCCTGCGATGTATCGGTTTGCCGATAAAGGGGCGGTGTTGCATCTGCGACGCCACCCCTTTTTTCTCGTAACTCTTTCTGCCTGCTAATCATTCTTCCGAAAGGGCCGTTTTGCAGACGGGGCAGAGACGTTCTCCGGTTTTGCCGGCATTGCCCTGATAACAGTATTCTTCGATGGTATGCCATCGGCTGTCTTCTCCCAGAATCTTTTTACAGCCGATGCACAGCGGCAGAAAGCTCTCCAGCTGGGCTATTCTCTTCAAGGCGTGATTGAGATCGTGGAGTAGATCCTCCTTGTCCTGGAGATTTTTTTTTCTCTCAAGCGAGTACCTGATGGATTTGTTCAGGGCGCTGGGAGAGAGGTGGCGTTTTTCCAGATACTCCTGCGCACCGTAGCGCACGGATTGCAGGGCCGTATCTTCATCCTCCAGTCCGGTGAGAACGATGACGGCTGACTCCGGAACCTCGCCGATGATTCTGCGCACGGTATCCACCCCGGAGGAGTCCGGCAGCTGCAGATCGAGCAATATGACGTCGAAGTCATAGTGGGGGAGCAGATCGAGGGCGGCCTGCAGTGATTCGGCTTCCAGGAGATTGAAGCGCTTCCACTGTTTCTCGGCGAGAAACTCTTTGATCAGCAATCTGTCGGCGGGATTGTCTTCGACTATCAAAATGGTGAGCTCGGGCATACGCGTTAGTTGATGGCTAAATGTTTAAGAACGAAAAAAAGACCTTGCTGCAAAATTCCTGCAAGATATATACTCAAAAAAATACAATTTTCAAAGTTTGGATTCACTCTATCGACCGCATATTTCCAAGCTAACAAACGGTACCCGGGGCAGATGACGGCACAGGGGTCCCAAGTATAGAGCTGATCCCTGGTAGAATAATTTAAATTGGTTGTTTTCAAAGATTTTTTTCTGGTATAATGATGCTTTCTAGATAACAGTGCTGTTAGCTCTTTGTAATTCTATATAAATTTTAAGTCTCCTCCTTGCTTTTTTTGTGCCGTCTGCCGGCTTGCCGCATGGTATCGTATCGTCAACGGTATCAGCCCGAGAAGTGAGTGGGGCGACTATCGGATATAATGTTTAAAATTCTTGTAATAGACGAAGAAACATCCGCCGCGGATGCTCTGGCGGCAAAGGCCGCCAGCCTCAAAGTGGAGGTGCACCTTGCCCCTACTCTGGACGAGGGCCAGCGTGTATGCCAGCAGGGCGGGTTTGATATCATTCTTATGCGTGATATTGTCGAAGGCCGGCCCTCCTGTCACATCATCCAGGAACTGAAAAGCGTCTCGTCAATGCCGGAAATTCTCATCTACACCTCCGGTGGGGACCCACAGCACGCCGAGCTCGCTTTAGAGGGCGGCGCCTGGGACTATATTATCGATGCCGCGCCGGAAAAGATTCTGCCCGATATGGTCAAGCGGGTGGCCCGCTACCGCCGCAATAAGAGCCGCAGCGTCGAGGAAGAGCAGCGCGAGGTGCGGGAGCAGCTGCACGAGCATGGAATCATCGGCAGCAGCGCTGCTATCCAGAACTGCCTCAACCTGGTGGCCAAGGTCGGTCAATCCGATGCCAGTGTGCTCATTACCGGGGAAACCGGTACCGGCAAGGAGCTTTTTGCCACGGCGATTCATAATATCAGCGCCCGCAGCACCAGAAACATGACGATAATAGATTGTGCGGCGCTTCCCTCGACTCTGGTCGAGAGTATACTTTTCGGCCACGCCAAGGGCAGTTTTACTGGAGCCGACAGGTCTCAGAAGGGGCTGGTCAAGCAGGCCGACGGCGGCACTCTTTTTCTCGATGAGATCGGTGAAATGCCGCTTGAAATACAAAAGAAGTTTTTGAGGGTTCTTCAGGAGCAGAAATATCTGCCCGTCGGCAGCAGCACTCCGGAGACAAGCAACTTCAGGCTGATAGCCGCAACCAATAAGGATCTCGAAGAGATGGTCGAGAAGGACGAATTCAGGGCAGATCTTCTCTTTCGCCTCAAGACCTTCCATCTCGAGCTTCCTCCCTTGAGAGTCCGCAAGATCGATATCGCCGAACTGGTCTACTATTTCCGCAACCTCTACAGCAAGCGGTACAAGCTCCATAAGAAAAAGCTGGCAACCGACTATCTCATGACCCTGAACCAGTATGAATGGCCGGGAAATGTCCGCGAGCTTTTTCAGGCCGTGGAATTCTCAATTGCCGATGCCCAGGACAGCACTATTCTGGAGTCGGCGCACCTGCCGGTCAACATACGTCTGGCCGTCACCAAACAGAAACTGCGGCGCAGTGCTCAATCTCCGAAGAAGCAGGAGAGGAAGCTTCCCGAAAACCTGGCCGCCATGCCGACCATCAAGGAAGATCGTGACATAATCGTTCAGGAACAGGAACAGCGCTACCTTGAAAGGCTTCTGCAATTGACGGACGGCGATATCAAGCAGTGCTGCAAAACTGCCGGATTGTCACGCTCCAGACTGTACGATCTGCTGAAAAAACACGATCTCTCCCAGAAAACCACGACACTTCACAGTCGCGAAGAAGAATGAACACGGCCGGCGCAGCGGGCGCCGGCTTTTATGTCGAAATCGTATCGTTTAAAACTATACTCTACTTTTTCCGGGATTCGTCCTGCAGAGCAGGACGTAGTCCTTTGCCGTAGGACAGAGAGGCTCGCCGCCACGGGCGATGACAGAGTCCAACGGCGGGCCGGGCTGGCAAAAGATATCTATCTGTACCGTTTTTTGAAGCGGTGGGATATCCGCATCATCTTCTATTTTTTTCTGATTGCCCCTAATGTTCAGCAACATGTTTTGAGACAGGGAGCCCTTTTTCCGGGACGCCATAAACCCATCCCTGGGGGCTTGACTGCAGCCGTCCTGGCTGCAGACACCCGTGAAAAGGGCACCCTGTCTCTCCATAATTGGTCCAGCTGAGTTTCAGGGGTAATCAGAATTTTTTTGTACACGGTCAGGCACACCGTCGTTATGCCCATTTCTCATTGAGAAAATGGCAAGACCTTAATATGTATTTTCTTTTTCTGGCATAGTGTGTGCAATTCCGCATACAGACTCACAGACTCACAGACTCACAGGCTCAGACTGACAGGGCACATATGCCACCCCTTTGACGCACAGGTGCCGGCATACGCACAGAGAGGATGTTGATGGTATAAAAGCAGCGGCCCTGTGAGGCAATGTGCCGCCGGGGTAAGCAAATACAGTCCAGAGGAGGGATAGAGATGAAAACAATACAAATACACCCATGGAAGCGCAGGTTCTTCGGCCTGGTTTCGGTCTTGACCATAGTCTGCTGGATGCTGCCTTTCTCCGCATGGGCTGCCGAAACAGATGTTTCCAAGGAAATGAAGGAAGCTGCAGCGGCCATTGGCGAATATTCAGCGGAGCAGAGAGATGCAGCGGTGGAGAAGGCCCAGGAGGTTATGGGGTACCTCGACAAGCGCATCGACGAAATGGAACACAAACTCTACGAGAACTGGGCCGACCTCAAAGCCTCCACCCGCGAGGAGTATCGTCAGTCCCTCAGAGCCATGCGCAGTCAGCGTAATGAGCTCTCTCAATGGTATGGCTCCATGCAGCACAGTACCAAAGAGACCTGGAAGGATGTAAAACAGGGTTTTGCCGACACCTATGACAACCTTGTGGAGTCCTGGCAAAAGACGGAGAAAGAGATTGACGAAGAAATCTAGCCCCCGTGAAAGGGCAATGTTTGCGGGATGGGGAACCCCTGATCACGTCTTCGGCGGACGGAGGTAAAAACTTTTTCCAGTCCGCTTTTGACGGTTACGGGGCGAAAAAGCAAAGAAACGGCGGGATATGATGAAATCTCTCTTCAGTATACGATACTGGCTGACCGCGGGTATTCTGGCGCTGGCGGTGTTCTGGTCGCTGGGGTCATCTGCCGAAAAACAGCAGGCCTATCCGAATGGTTCCCTGATCGTCGATGCACAATGGCTCGATGACCATTCCCGGGATGCTGATCTGGTCATCGTCGATGTGCGCACCGACGAGTATTTTGACGGCGGCCTAATACCAGGTGCTGTGCGCATGCCGTGGTCGGTGTTCCGTTTTAACGATGCCGGTGCAAAGCTGGCCTCGAAATTCGTCGGCGTCGACGAGGCGCAGAGGATTCTGGGCGAACACGGCATCAGCCGCGGCGATACCGTTGTTCTCTACGATTCGGTGGAAAGAGACGGCGGGGCGACGGCGTCGTATGTTTTCTGGGTTCTCGATATGCTGGGACACCAGAAGAAGATGATCCTCGAGCGCGGCATCGACGGCTGGGACGCGGCAGGATTTGAACGTGTCGCTTCCACACCCCAGCCGCAGGCCTTGCTCTACCAGGCTCCTCTGAATGAAATCCGCAGGCAGGAAATTATCGACGGAGATTTTATCTATGACCGGCTTGGGGATTTCTATTATCAGATAGTCGATGTCCGATCAGCCGAGGAATACAGGGGGGAAGCCGGTTCCAAGGGGCTTGAGGGCAGCCCGCTCAAACTCGGCCATATCCCCGGTGCCGTCAATATCAACTATCAATCGGCCTGGAAAGACACGACAAGCAAGGATATCAAGCCGTATGAAGAACTGCTAACCCTCTATGCCGGGCTTGATCCCTCCAGGGCGGTTATCGTCTACTGCGCCTCGGGCAGGCGCAGTTCCTTTTCCTATTATATTCTCCGCCTCATGGGCTTTGACGACGTCTATACCTACGAACCCTCATGGCAGCAATGGGGTGATCACGACAAATATTTTCCCGTGGAGACACGGGAAAACGTCCTGCAGGGCTCCATATCACCGCGGCCGGGCGACGGCGAGGGCGCCAGGACCGCCGGCAGGCGACAGCAGCAGGGGCCGTCAAGGCAGGATACCGGCACCTCCCCGGACAAAGACAAAGGCCCTTCCGGCGGCTACATATCCTGTGGAGGCTGAGAATGGCACCGGAAAAAGAACG
>JBEPWT010000019.1:0-30649 GCA_041642275.1 Desulfopila sp.
GCGACGACGAGCAGCATGAAAATCATGGCGAAACCGGTATGGATGAAGGCGGCTATTTCCAGCAGCAGGGGATCGACGATGATGGCGCCGAGGTTTTTGTAGGATTTGAGCAGACCGGTGGCAATAAGCACCAGCGTGGTGGCGCCGATGACGGCATAGATCAGCCGCTGTTTGGCCTGGAATTTCTCGTGGGGCGGTTCCTCCTTCAGCCCAACCATGGCCAGCAGCCCCTGGACCGCCAGCCGCATATCGCCCTTTCTGGGGAGAATGGCGAATTCCCTGCGGCGAAAATGATAGAGCAGGTGAAAGGCCACGGCGGCGGTGAACAGCGCCGCACTCAGGTAGTGCAGCAGCAGGGTGATCTCGAAATTGCTCGACCAGGCAAAACCTGGAATCTTGACGATGTTATAACGGGCATACATCGGCAACTGGCCAAAGCCGGAAAAGAGCAGCAGGATGCCGCTCAAGGCTATGGTCCAGTGGGTGATGCGGACGCCGGCTGAGTGCCTGAGGATATAGTCCATGATCAGCTCTCCTTCGTATCAGAGTTCCAGGTGAGGCCGACAGCGGCGGCAATGCCTAAAAGCGGCGAAATCAGGCTGAGAAGGGCCCAGGGCTTCTGTTGTTCGAGCATATTGGCGGGATCGTCGAGACGGGGGGGATGCCCCGCCTTTTTGCCGGCCGTCTGCTCGGCCAGGGAGTCATCGATCAGGGCGAAGTCGACGGCCGAAACATAGATGGTGGAGGTGCCGCCATTTTCATCCATGCCGTAGATATGGCCTCCATACTGCTTCCTCCGTCTTTCGGCCTCGGCGAAAAGGCGATCGCGGCGGCCGATGAGCATGGCATCCTTCGGGCAGGCCTCGATGCAGTGCGGTTTTTTGCCCGCAGCCAGCCGTGTGCGGCAGAGGTCGCATTTATACATAACCCCGCCGCCCACCGGCAAATATTCCTGCCACAGGGTATAGATGCCCACGCCCGCCTGTCTCTGCGGAACGCTCCACGGACAGACGGTTCTGCATTTGGCGCCGCCGAAGCAGAGGCTCTGGTCGATATAGACGGGACCCTCCGCGGTTTTGTGTTTGACGCCGAAGGGGCAGAGCTTGGCGCAGGGCGGATTGTCGCAGTGCATACAGCGCCTGGGAACGGCTACTTCCCGGTCGCCCACCGTGACCCGCTGCACGAAGATCCAGTTATAGGGGGTGAACCGGTCGGTAATCTCTTTTTTGTCGCTCCAGTCCTCATGTTTGTTCTGGGGCCAGTAGTCGCGCAACTGACTGGGGGAAGGCCGCGGAAAGTCGCTCGCGCGCCCCTGCCGGCAGGCGGCGACACAGGCCGGAGTTTCTCTGTCGGCACAGCCGTCGCATTTTTCCAGATCGATGAGCGTCGCGTAGGAATCAGGTTTCGGCGCCGCCTGCACCGATGCACTGGGCAGGAAGGTGAGAGCGCCTGCAGCGGCGCCGCCGGTGATGAATTTTCTTCTGCTGATTTTCATGATGTCTCCTTTGTGTTTGCCTGGCCCTTATAATAATCGCTGAAGCATCTATTTTCAAGTTTAGTTTAATGCTAAAATAGAATATCGTCTGGTGCCGCAGTTACTTTGCCGGAGCACCTGAGCGTGGAGGTCCCGGGGGCGATTGACGATTGCCGGAGAATGTTTAGGGAGTAATCAAGGATTCTCCAACGATGCCGGGCGCAAAAACGCTGTCAAAAAGGAGGCGGAACCGCATCGCCTGCGGCGCCAGCAGATATTGAGATTAAGGTATGGATTCACAGCTTTTCGACTACAAGACGGTTTCCCTGGTGGCCAGCATCGTCATGACCTGTGTCTGGATAGTCTATCTGCACTTGGCCTTCAGACAATACCGGCTGGCCAAACGTCCTTTTCTCATCATACATCATGCCCATGACAACGACCCCAGCGCCCTCTGCCTGTTTGTCAACATGAGCAAGGAACCGGTGCA
Organism: Desulfopila sp.; assembly: GCA_041642275.1. GTDB lineage: Bacteria > Desulfobacterota > Desulfobulbia > Desulfobulbales > Desulfocapsaceae > Desulfopila_A. Next base: position 1,965 of record JBEPWT010000019.1, read on the forward strand.
TCTGCAGTGCGTTATCGCCTTTATCCACGGCTCCCGCGGCACTGTCGGCTGCTTTGTCACCGATTATGACCGGGTTACCCCGGAAGACCGCAATGTATTGTCCCGGCTGCGCCAGGGCCCTATTCAACCCGGGGGCTATCTCGTGCTGGGATCATTTGTCGATATTCTAGCCGACCACCAGGACGATGATATTGACAGCCTGGAAATTTGCGTGGCTGTCATCCACGGGCCGAGCAAACAGAATATCGGCGCCCGCCGCCGGTTCTTTGTCGAGCATCGTCAGGGGCGTCTGTCCATTCGTCCCTACAGCATTCATACCGAACAACTGGTGAGCCGATTGAAGAGAAAAACGGTGAGGCACTGGGTTGAAAGTCACCTCGACCCCAAATTTCCGGGCATGAGTGAGAGTAAAAATACCAGTCAGGCCGGAAGTTCCGGCGGCGAAGCTGCAGAGGAAGAGGACCGGTAAAAGAACCGTCGTCGGCGTCTTTCTGCAGAAAAGGAAAGCGGCATGCGGCAAAGCGCGCTCCCATTCTGCATCCTTCCCATGGCAGCCACCATTATCACTTGACCGGCAAGCTTTGCACCGAAGTTGGTTAAACTCTGTTTCGGGGATAACCGGCTTTTCTTTTGCAATGGTCTTGAAAGCCTGGAATAAAATGGGTACAACCAGTGTCATACCCCTAAATAGTGTGTAAGTATTTTCTTACCATGCTTTTCACAAAATATATCAGGAAGGAAGGAGCGGCGAAAATCTCTTTTTCGATCCCGAAACATCTTGCTCCCGTGGGTGGCTATGGCCGATAAAAGTGAGCTGATAATCGATTATCTTCACCAGACAGCCTGGCTGCAGGGTGATCTTTCCTGCAGTTTTCTGGCCGCCGGCGAATACAATGAGAATTATATTGTCTCCGACGGCAAAAAAACGCGCGTGTTCAGAATTAACCACGGGACCCAGCTCAACCTGGACAACCAGATGGAATATGAGTACCGGGTCCTCGAGGCCGTCCGCCCTTCGGGCGTGACCCCGTATCCCCTGTTCTATGCGCTCGATGTACCGGAACTGGGCAACGGGGTTCTGCTCATGGAGTTTATCGCCGGCGAACCGCTCGACTACCGGCGCGATCTGCCGGCTGCCGCCCGGATCTTTGCCCGCATCCATGCGCTGCCGACCAGTGAGGCCCTTCTCCTCCAGGAAAATCCGGCCCGGGACATAGCCGCCGAATCCCATGGGCTGTTGCAGAGGTACCAGGGGCCCCATTATCCGTCGGTGCGCGCTCTTTTGCTGGACTATCACGACAAAATCGTCGATTCGGCTAAGGAAATGACAGCTCTTTATGAAAACGAGCCGTTTTGCATCGTCAATACAGAAGTTAATTCCGGTAATTTTATCATCGGCAGGGAGGGGGGCTTTCTCGTGGACTGGGAAAAGGCTGTCGTTTCTTACCGGTATCAGGATCTTGCCCACTTCACCATACCGACCACCACCCTTTGGAAAACCGATTTTCGCTTCAGCGAAGAGCGCAAGCGGGAGTTTTTGACGATGTATCTGCAGGCTGCTGATAGTTCTCTGGATGTGGAAGAGGTCTATGAAAAAAACCAGATGATGGAGCGGGTGATCCTGCTGCGGGCTCTGAGTTGGTGCTATATGGCCTATCACGAGTATAGGTCCGCCGACAGAAAACTGGCCCACAGCGACACCTTCGCCAAGATCACCTCCTATCTCGACGAGGCCGAATGTTTCTTGATGTAGAGGGGGTATGCAAAGGCTACGGTTCGCTGTCCGTGCTCGGCGGCATCAGCTTTACGGCGGCGCAAGGGGAGCTGGTTTCCATCGTCGGTCCGTCAGGCGCCGGTAAAACGACGCTGTTGAAAATTCTCGCCGGCCTCGAAGAGGCCGACGCCGGCATGGTCCGCTGTCAAGCGGATCTCGAGAGGAATCCGGCCATCCTGGTGTTTCAGGATTATCTTCTTTTTCCGACCATGACTGTTTTTGACAATGTCGCCTTCGGCCTTCGCTGCCGCAAGGCGAAGAAAAGAATGATCGGCCGAAGGGTTGCGGATATGCTCGACTATTTCCAGCTGGGGCCAAAGGCACAATCCTATCCGGCACAACTGTCGGCGGGCCAGCAGCAGCGGGTCGCCCTGGCGCGGGCCATGGTGGTGGAGCCTTCGCTGCTGTTGCTCGACGAACCCTTTGCCAACCTCGATCGCAATCTCAAGGCGGAAACGGCGGAGTTTATCCGTTCATTCCAGCAGGAGTATACCATTACCACCATCAGCGTCACCCATGATCTGCAGGAGGCCTTCATGATGTCGGACAAGATAGGTATTATGCTCAACGGCGAACTCTGCCAGTTCGATACCGTCGAATCCGTCTACAACCGGCCGGTTTCCCGGCATGTCGCCGGCTTTCTCGGCCATATCAACATCGTCCCCGGATACTGTCTCCACGATGTGGATATGCAGATATCGGAAGAGCTGAAAGAAAAGACCATCGGCGTGCGGGCGGAGTCGATCGAACTGCACGCCGATGCCTCCGGCAGCGGCGTGATCGCCGATATCCTCTTTGCCGGTCATTTTATTATCTACCGCGTACAGCTGCACGACATCGCTCTGCGGGTCTACAGTTTCAGCTGCGATCATGAAGTAGGCGACCGGGTCTCGATACATATCAAGCACTGCATACCAATGAAGGAGAATTGACCATGCGATTATTTTTCTACCTTATGGCCGCCCTTGTGACCGCCCTTATGGCCTGGCAGAGCGGCACCGCCTCTGCCGCCGCCGTCGCCGAAGAGAATTTCCAGGAGCTGGTCCGACAGGCCCGGGGCTCGGAGGTCCGCTGGTTCATGTGGGGCGGCTCGCCCATTATCAATTCCTGGGTGGACGGCTATGTGGCCGAAGAGCTGAAAAAACGCTACGACATTTCCCTGAAAAGGGTGTCGGCCGACGCGGCGATTTTCGTCAACAAACTGCTCACCGAAAAACAGACGGGAAGAAAGAAGGGCACCATGGATCTGCTCTGGATCAACGGGGAAAATTTTAAAAACTGTATGGAGAACGGCCTTCTCTACGGGCCCATAACCGAGAAACTGCCGCACTTCGCCCTGGTGGATCCGGCATCGGTGGCCTATGACTTCGGCTATCCGGTACAGGGCTATGAAGCCCCCTATGGGCGTGCCCAGTTTGTCTTTGAGTATGACGGCGAGCAATTGCCCGAGCCGCCGGACTCTTTTGCCGAGCTTCGCCGATGGGTAAAAAGCCATCCTGGAAAGTTTACCTATCCCAGCCCCCCCGACTTTACCGGTTCGGCCTTCATCCGCCAGGCCTTCTACGCCCTCACCGGCGGCCACCAGCAGTATATGCAGGGTTTCGACAGGCAGCTCTATGAGCGCAACGTGGCCAAACTCTGGTCTTATCTCAACGAAATCAAACCCTATCTCTGGCAGCAGGGACGCACCTATCCCAAGGATATCGCCGCCCTCGATACACTCTTCGAGAGAGGAGAGGTGCTGGTGAACATGAGCTATCACCAGGCCAGCGCCCAGAGCAAGATTCTCCAGGGCAGGTATGCGCCAAGTGTGAGGACTTTCGTCATGGAGGAGGGTTCCATATACAACACCCATTTCACCGCCGTGCCCTACAACGCCCCGAACGTCGCCGGAGCACTGGTGGTGGCCAACTTTCTGCTCTCCCCGGAGGCCCAGTTGTCGAAAAACGATCCGCGCAACTGGGGCGACTTCACCGTTCTCGAACTCAGCCGGCTCGATGAAGAGTGGCGCGCCCGCTTCAGGAACCTGGATCTGGGGGCGGCGACGCTTTCCCTGCGGCAACTCGAAGAGGCCGCTGTTCCCGAAATTCCCTCGGGCTACCTTGAACTGCTCGAGCGCGACTGGGAAAAACAGGTTCTTCGCAGCCGTTGAGGATGGGCGGCAGATCCTCCCTCGTTCTCAGCCTGCTGCCTCTGCTCATCCCCTTTGCAGCGGTGATCGGAGGCGGGCTGGTGGTGACCGTCCTGCAGTCCTTCGGACTGGTAATGTACTCCTATACCTACGAGGACATGCTTTTTGCCTACCGTCACCTTTTCAGCGACACCTGGTTTCTCGAATCCGCCGCCTTCTCCCTCTATGTCGCCCTGGCGGCCACACTTGCGGCCATCACCCTCGGCACCTTTTTCTCCTACTTGATCTGGAAACTGCCGCCGCGCTATCATCGCTGGACGGTGATCTACAAGATCCCGCTGATCCTGCCGCATATCGCCGTGGGCTTCATCGCCGTGATCCTGCTGTCAAAGACCGGCATGCTCTCATCGGTCGCCTATCACCTGGGGCTGACAGACGGTTTCGAAGAGTTTCCCAACCTGCTCTATACCCGTGCCGGAATCGATCTCATAGCCGCCTATGTCTACAAGGAGACGCCCTTTGTCATGGTCATGGTCTATGCCGTGCTCAGCCGTTTCGACCGCCGTCTGGTGGATACCGCCGAGATGCTGGGAGCCTCGCAGCTGCGCATATTCTTCTCTCTGCTGCTTCCTTTTCTGATGCCGGTGATCAATACCACCTTCATAATCCTCTTCATTTTCGCCTTCGGCGGCTTTGATCTGCCCTTCGTTGTCGGCAGCAGCAATCCGGGAATGATATCGATTCGCATCTATGAATATTTTTTCCAAAAGGAACTGGCACTGCGGCCTGTGGCCATGGCCATGCTGACCCTGGTATTCTGCTTCAGCCTGCTCTTTATCGTCTTCTATCTGCGTCTTGCCCAACGGGTGGAGAAAGGGGTGCGCAAGTTATGATTCGCTTCGGACTGCTCTTTTTCCTTCTTTTCGTGATCTTCGCCTCGCCGCTGGTGGTTCTGGCTCTCTACAGCCTCTCCTCCTCATGGTCCTATCCGCAGATCATTCCGGTACAGCTGGACTGGCGAAGCTTTGCCTACCTGGCGGACCACTTCGGTAATATCGTTGTTTCTCTGCTGTCTTCATGCGCCTATTCACTGGCGGCGGTCATGATGACACTATTAATGACCATATTGCCGGCACGTTTCTTTGCCGGAGGCGATTTTGCCGGCAAAACCCTGCTCGAGGGGCTGCTGCTGGCCCCGGCACTGATACCCCCTATGGCATTTGCCATGGGAGCGCACTTTCTGTTTCTGCATCTGGGGATTGCCGATACCTTTGCCGGCGTGGTTCTGATACTCAGTCTCTACAGCTATCCCTATATGCTGCGGGCCCTGGTCGCCGGTTTTCTGGCCCAGGGCCGGGATTACTCTCTCTGCGCCAGAAACATGGGCGCTTCATCCTTTCGTATCCTTCTGCTTATCGAAATGCCGCTGCTGCTGCCGGCCATAGTCGCCGGCGGCATCATTGTCTTTCTGGTCGCCTTTTCCGAGTATTTTCTGGTTTTTCTCATCGGCGGCGGCAGTGTACCCTCCTATGCCGGCTATATTTTTCCACTGTTGAATTCATCGGATAAAAGCGTGGCCTCCCTTCTGACCCTGCTGTTTCTGGTCCCGCCCATACTCTTTTTCGTCCTCATCGATCGTCTGATCTATCGGCTCTACCGCCGGCGGGGACTGCTCTAGCGCTCTAGTCCACATTTCGTTACAGATATCGGGCATGAGCCGACAGCCCGGCTGGTCATTTCGCCAACAATGGTTATGGCTGTCTGTATAAGCCAAGAGGATCACCAGACGACCTGCCCGGCGTCCGCGGAGTGGCTCGGATGGCGCTTGCAGCCGCACCTACAGGCAATAGAGACAGCGTTTTGAAGAAAGACGAATCACTGGCAAATATCATCGACGATTTCCGCTCCCACGGGGAAGCGGAGGCCCTTGTCCAGCTGCACCGGAAGGGGGTGGACAGGTACAGCTACGAACAGCTGGGAGAGCGGTCGCTGGCCCTGGCCAGAGGGCTTGCCGTCGCTGGTCGAAAGCACAGACGCGTCGCCCTTTTTGCCGAACCCGGTTTTGCCTCCATGGCTGCGGCCCTGGGGATAATCCGGGCCGGCTTCTCCGTGGTGCTGATCGATGTCCAGCTTGGCGACAGCGAACTGGCCGGCATCATCGCCGACAGCGGTTGCCGCCTGGTGTTTACCGGCAGACAACACACTCGCCGGCTGCAGGAGGCGAAGGAGGATATCGAGCTGGCCGTGTTGGATGTCGATGACGACGATGAAAAGAGTTGGCGGAGATTCCTCGCCGATGAAGGTGACCTGCCCGATGTCGGCGCGGAGGATGAAGCGGCTCTCTTCTACACCTCGGGAACCACCGGCCCGCCGAAGGGGGTACCTCTCAGTCATGCGAACCTGCTGTTTCAGGTGGAAACCGTCGCCGCCACGGAACTGGTGGAACAGGGCGACAGGGTGATGCTGCCCCTGCCGCTGCACCATGTCTATCCCTTTGTCATCGGCATGCTGGTACCCCTTTCTTTGGGGCTTGCCATTGTGCTGCCGGCGTCATTGACCGGTCCGCAGATTCTGCGGGCAATGGACGAGGGGGAGGTGACGGCCGTTATCGGCGTTCCCAGGCTCTACAAAGCCATGGTGGCTGGCATCCGCTCCCGTTTCAGCGCCAAGGGCGAGTTTCCAGCCCTCATCTTCGATAAGGTGCTCGCCATAGCCGTTTCCCTGGAAAAAAGGAACATGCCCCTGGGCCGGCCTCTTTTTGCCCCTCTCCGTTCGAAGGTAGGCTCCGCCCTGGAAATCCTGGCCTCCGGAGGATCTCCGCTGGACCCCGAACTCGCCTGGAAGCTGCGGGCGCTCGGATGGAAAGTGGCGATCGGCTATGGTCTTACGGAAACCTCACCGCTACTGACCATCAACCTCCCGGAATCGAAGAAGCTTGAAAGTATCGGCCGGCCAATCGACGGCGTGGAACTGCGCTTTGATCCGGAAAGCCTGCCGCAGGGCGATAAAGGAGACGAGGACCAGAAAAGTCGCCATGGCGGCGAACTGCTGGCCAAAGGTCCCGGCGTTTTTTCCGGCTATCTCAATCTGCCTGAAAAAACAGAGGAAGATCTGGAAAACGGCTGGTTCAGGACTGGTGATCTGGGCTATGAGGATGAGGAGGGATTCATCTACGTCACCGGCAGGGTCTCTACGCTGATCGTCACCGAGGGCGGCGAAAACGTACAGCCGGACCATATTGAGGAGGTGCTGGCGGAGCATGACTTCATCAAGGAAGCCGGGGTGCTGGCAGGAGAGGACGGGCTGGCCGCTCTGATAGTTCCGGACCCGGCCGAGATCCGCAAAAACGAAGTTGCCGATATCGATGAGGCCGTCGGCAGGGCGGTGGAGGAAAGTTCGCGGAATCTTGCCAGCTACCAGAGAATCGCCGACTTTTATATCGTTCGCGATTCTCTGCCGCGCACCAGACTGGGCAAGATCAAGCGCCACCTCCTCGAAAAGCGCTTCGAGGAGGCGAAAGAGCAGGGAGATGAGCCGCAGCCGGGGCCGATGGATGAGTCGGAGATGTCGGCTGAGGATAAAAACCTTCTGGCCGAGGAAGAGGTCAAGGAGGTCTGGGAGCTTTTGGCCAAACGTTTTCAAACCAAGCGGTTGACTCCGGATACCAGCTTCCAGCTAGACCTTGGTGTCGATTCGCTGGAGTGGTTGAATCTTACCATGGAGATACGCGAACGCGTCGGTATCGAAATCGACGAGGAGGCCATCGCCCGTATCGAGGTGGTCCGCGATCTGCTCGAAGAAGTAAAGCAGGCCTCCGGCGGCGAGATCGAGCCGGCCTCTCTCGATAAGCCGGAAGAGTCTCTGAGCCAAAAGCAAAAAAAATACCTGCGGCCCCCGGGACGTGTTGCAGGCGGTGTAGCCGCCTTGCTCTATTGGCTCAACAGGATAATCATGCGGACTGTCTTTCGGCTGCAGGTGGAGGGGGTGGAAAATATCGACGGTGAATCCCTGGTGTTCGCCCCCAATCATGTCAGCTATCTCGACCCCTTCGTCCTTGCCGCCGCCGTGCCGAAAAAAAGGCTTGAGCGCACCTACTGGACCGGCCTGAAAGCCGCTGCCTTTCACAACCCGTTCAATGCCGCGGTCAGCAGAATGGCAAAAACGATTCCCGTCGACCCGGAAAAAGGAGCCTTTTCGGCTCTGATAGCTTCCGCGGCGGTTCTTGGCCGTGGGAAAAACCTGATCTGGTTTGCCGAGGGCGGCCGTTCGCCCTCGGGGGAACTCCAGCCCCTGCGGCCGGGCATAGGGGTTTTGCTTGAACACAGCCGGTCCTCCGTGGTGCCGGTCTTAATCAGAGGCACCTACCAGGCCATGCCCGTGGGCAGGATCTTTCCCCGGCCCGCCCGGCTGAGCGTCATCTTCGGCACACCCCTGACACCGGCGGAATTGGATAATCAAGGCGAGGGGGATCGGTCTCAGGAAAGGATAACGGCTGGCCTGCATAGAGCACTGGCGGCGCTGCAGGAGCAGAAAAAGTAGGGACGGCGGATAAGCGCCTGCCTGAGCGGCCATCGCCCTCTGTGGATCCGGGGCGCATCGCCAAGATCGATGGGGGCGGCGGGATTATTTTTTCTCCAGGGCAAATTCACGGATGTGCTCGAAAACAGCCATGGGGGATGTGGCGTTGTTGCTGCTTATTTCTTTGACGGAATCTCCAGGATTGGCGACTATGCCGTTTTCAGCCAGGTTTTTCAATAATTCCGGTTCATCCAGGTCGTAGGTGCTGCTGATCTGTCGCAGTGTGTTTTTGCCGAAGCCCGATGCGGGAGCGTCCGGAAAGGTGGTGGCGCTGTTCGTTGTCGCTGCTGCGTTTATGATATCATAGACCTGCTGGGGAGTCGTTTTGTTGCGCTGGGCAATTGCAAGAATGGACTGGTCGTTGTCTGTTACGGTCATTGAGGCTTCTGCCAGCAGATTTCTGGCCTGGCCGAGGTCGAGGTCCATTTTCCGGGCAAACATTTTCAGCGAGGAGAGTTCGGCGTGACCGTAGGGTGGTTCACCGTATCTGCTGTTGGCCCGTTCGCTGAAAAAAGCGCCGAGCTCGACGATGCTGGCCATAGGCGGCAGACCGTAGACGCTGCCGGCGGCGACATAGAAGGTGATGGCCAGGGCGGCGAGAAAGCTCTTGCCCGGCAGTTTGGTCTTTTTCCAGGCCGCGGTCACATACCTGACAAGAGGATGCCAGTTGTAATAGAGATGCAGGCCGGTCATCAACACCAGCAGGACGCCGACACAGAGGTGAACGTCCTGCCATTGCGTCTTGTCCAGGCCCAGAAGATGATAATCCGTCCAGTAGGCAACCCGGCCGGCGGGGAGAATGTAGAGGACTGCGCAGGTAAGGAGCTCAATGGCCCCTGCAAGAAGCAATGTCAAGGAAACTGTTTTACGCATATCGCTGGCGGGCCTCCCGGTTTGAGCGAATAGTGCATGAGCAGGAATGTCCATGGATGTTTAGAGCATATGACCATTACGGGGCAATGTCAAAGGATATTTCTGTTGATGTCCCCTGGAGTCAGCCTGCTGAGTTTCGGGGAGAATGAGTTGCTCACGTAAGGTGTAACCAGAAGTAATTAGGTAGAAAGCTCAGCCTGCCACAAATTGGTGGCCTCCAGGGCAATGAACAGGAAGCTGAGCTTTGTGTGTAATCAAGAATCAGAATGTTCTGTTATCGGTTAAAAGGTGCGGGTCAGGGAGCGGCCGGCAGGAGAACGGGGGCATTGTCGAGGCGGATGCCCCGGCGTTCGAGCAGACTGCCTTCGGCCAGGAAAAGGTTGACCTGGGCCAGGCGATAATCAACGATAGCCTCGATCTCAGCCAGCTGGCTTACCAGCAGGTCCCTCTGCGCCTGGGCCACCAGCAGGGAGGTGACATCGCCCACGGAAAAGCGTTCCTGCTCGGCCTTGAGAGTCTGCTCCTGCAGCTTTCTCGTCACTGCGCTTGCCTCAATCTGTTTTCGGGTGCGTTCAATTTCGTTGACGGCCAGCAGGACGTCGATGCGGATAAGCTGCCTGAGGTTTTTCAGTGCCGCCTCTGCCTGCAGTTTCAAGAGCCCGGCGGCCCTGTGCCTGGCCTCCGCCCCTCTGTTGCCCAGCGATGAACTCAGCCGGACACCGGCAAAAAGGTCGTAATTGTCCTGGTCGATACTGTTCACGGCCTCTGTAAACGATTCGGCATAGCCGGTTTTGCCAAGGTTGATGAAAAGATCGAGTTTTGGCAGCAGTCCGTTGCGGGTGCGCAGCAGTTCGAGCCGATCCTGCCGCAAGCGCAGCAGTGCTTCGTTGAGATCGGGCCGGCTGCGGACGGCAAGCTCGAGGTGGGAGCCGACATCGTCGAGCTGCGCGGTGGGCATGCGCGGCTCGCTGGTGGCCTGCAGCTGCAGAGCCGGATTGTCTGCACTGCCGGCGCTGAGCAGTCGCCACAAAACCAGACGGCGTTGGGTATAGGTGCTGCGGGCATCGATGAGAGCCTGCTGCCGCCTGGCTACTTCGGCCCTGGCGGCGGCAGCCTGATTTTTTGGAATAACACCGACTTCAATGCGGTTCTCAACCTCGTTCAACTGCTGTCTGGCGATTTCCAGGGAACGTTCGAAAATAGCGATGCCTTCTGCCGCCAGGACAAATCGCCAGTAGGCGATTTCCACCTCGGCAACCATGGCCTCGATATAGCCGCGCAACTCATAAAACGATGCCCGGGTGGAAAGTTCGGCCTGCCGCACATCTATGAGGTTGACTGCCGGACCAAAACCTCTGGCCAGTGCCTGGGTGACGCTGAGGCCGAGTCGGACTTCCTGCTGTTCCGGTGTCCTGTTGGAGGTGGAGCGAGCATATTCAGCGGCAGCCTCCACCTCGGTGCCGGTGGGAAGAAACTGGCGCACTCCGGCCACGGCCTGCCGTTCTTCAGCTTCGATGCTGAAACGTTCCTCGGTGCTGCGGGAAGTCTCCGTGGCCGTCTCCTCTGAGAGCTGCAGCCGGCCGAAAAGTTCAGGGTCGAAGGTGCCGCGTTCTATCTGCTCGAAGGTCCCCTGGATAAGGGGGGAGTAGCGCTGCACCTGCAGTTCGCGGTTACGGCGCAATGAAAAGAGAACGGCCTGCTCGAGGGAGAGGTGCAGAACCTCCTGTTCCGGATGGGCGAGAGGGGGCGGATTTTCAAGACGCGGCTGCGGCGGTTCTACCTGGAGATGCCCCTTTTCGAGGGCAGCATCCTCGCTGGCTGTGTAGAGTTTTTCGGTGTCATACCAGCGATCGCCCGCGCAGCCGGAAACAACCAGCAGACAGAGGAAAATGAGCCCTGAAACAGCATGTTTGCAAGAGAAATACATGCGGATCATCCCCTTTTCCTTGTGTTGTCCGAATGCACCAGCGAGAAGACCACGGGTATGAGGACCAGGGTGATGAGAGTAGAGGCGGTAAGACCGCCGACCACCGCTCTGGCCAGGGGCGCCTGGGCATCGGCCCCCTCGCCTATGCCCAGGGCAAGAGGAATAAGAGCCAGGACCGTGGTGGTGGTGGTCATGAGAATGGGCCGCAGGCGTCTGCGGCCAGCTTCCACCACGGCCTCGGCCACGGCCAGCCCCCTCTTCCTGAGACGGCTGGCCTGGTCCACCAGCAGAATGGCGTTATTGACGACGATGCCGCCCAGCATGATGCAGCCGATATAGGACTGCAGATTGAGAGTGGTGTCGGTGACAAAGAGCGTGGCCAACACGCCGATGGCGGCCAGGGGGACGCTGACCATGACGATGAGTGGATCTTTGAAGGATTCGTACTGGCAGGCCATTACCATGAAAACCAGGACCACGGCCAGCAGCAGTGAGGTTAACAGTTCCCGCGAGGCCTTTTTCTGTTCTTCGATATTGCCGGCAATCTGCAGCTCGAATCCCTCCGGCAGGACAATGTCGTTCAGGACCTGCCGCACATCGGCGGCTATGGAGCCGAGATCGCGGCCGGCAGTATTGGCTCGCACCGAAACAACGCGCCGCTGGTCGACGCGTTCGATTTGAGCGGGACCCTTTGCGGATCTGGTCGCCACCAAGTTGCGAAGGCTGACCTGATTACCGTCGGGAGTGCTCAGCACCAGATTAAGAATTTCATCAAGCGTACGGTTTTCCGCATCCTCGAGGAGTACGAGGATGCGCGAGGATTCGCCGTCGGAACGAAATTCACCGACCTTCGTTCCCACCAGAGCGGTTTTAAGCGTTTCGGTGACATCTCGAGGGGTTAGTCCGAGATCGGCGATTTTTTCACGGTCGATGACGATGTTTTGCTGTGGTACACCGGCGACCCTGCTTATTTCGGCATCGGTGATGCCGACCACTTTTTCCACGGCCTCTCCGGCTTTTACGGCGAGGCGGGCCAGTGTGTCGAGATCGAAGCCCCGCACTTCGACGGTGAGACCCTGATCGCCGCCGAGTATGCGTTCGAGGATAAACTGTCCCTGCGGCGCCCTGGTTCTGATCGTCATGCCGGGAATCCTGCCACTGAGCAGTTCCCGGAGATCGGCGGCAACCTCGGTATTGGAGCGCTTCCGCTCGGCGGAAGGTGTCAGCGTAATGCGGATCTCTCCCGTCGCCCGGGAGTCGCGGCCGCCGGAGCTAACCCGGGTGACCGATGAGATTCTCTCCGGCACCGCCGGCAGTACCAGTTTCTCCATCAGCCTGGTTTGCCGGTCCACCAGGTCCAGGCGGGTACCAACTTCCATCTCGCCGATGACCCGGACCTGGCCTTCGTCGCTTGGCGGAAGAAACTCCTGGCCGATAAAAGGAAGCAGCAGCAGGCTGGCTGCCAGCAAGACCAAGGAACAGACGACCACCGGCAGCCGGTGACGAAGGGCGGTCCGCAGCAGGGTCACATACATATCATTAAGCCGGGTGAAAAGCGACCCCGTCAGCCGATAGAGCCTGCCATGGACGGCAAGGGCTTCTTCCGCCATCGACGGCTGCGGCTTCAGCATCTTCGAGGCCATCATCGGAACGAGGCTGAGGGCAACCAGCAGGGAACAGGTAAGTGAAAACATCACCGTGAATCCGAGTTCTCTGAAAAGCAGGCCGGACACGCCTTCGACGAAAGCCAGCGGCACAAAGATCACCAGGGTGGTGAGAGTGCTGGCGAAAATGGCGGTGCCGACCTCTTCGGCGCCCCTGGTGGCGGCCGTGGCCGGGGCTTCTCCATGTTCCTGACTGCGTCTGAAAATATTTTCCAGAACCACCACCGAACTGTCGACCATCATGCCGACGCCGAGGGCCAGGCCGCCGAGGCTCATCAGGTTTATGGTAAAGCCGCTAAAAAAGATCATGGCAAAGGTGGCGATGATCGATATGGGGATGGCCACGGTTATGATGAGGGTCGAACGGATGTTACGCAGGAAAAACAGCAGGACCAGCACCGCCAGTCCCCCTCCGTAGAGAACCGAGGTGGCGACGTTGTTTATTGAGCGTTCGATGAAATTCCCCTGGTTGGTCACCGGCACCACCAGCAATTGGGGGAAATCCCTGTTGATCCGTTCGATCTCCCTGATTACGCCGGCGGCGACATCCACCGTGTTGGCCTTGGGCTGTTTGCGGATGGCGATATAGAGACCGGCATCGCCGTTCAATCTGGAGATGCGGCTCCGCTTTTCATGGGTGTCCTTGATGGTGGCGATCTGGCCAAGGGTTATGAACCCGCCGTCCTTTTTGACAATCACCGTCTCTTCGATTTCCTGCAGGTTGACATACTCCGCCGGGGCCCGCAGGGTCACCTCGTATTTTCCCTGATGGATGTTCCCCGCCGGCAGGTCGAGGTTGGCGTTGCGGGGGGCTGAGAGAATGTCGTTTATCGGTATTTTCAGCGCATGTATCTTGGCCGGATCGAGTTCGATGCGGATCTCTCTGGAATATTCTCCCCAGGTGTCCACCTGGGCCACGCCGGGTACGCGGGCCAGGCGGAAGCGCAGCTGGTTTTCAACGATGCCGGTCAGTTCCACCGGGTCCAGCGGGCTGGAGATGCCCATTATGAGAACCGGAAAGCCGGCGACGTCGAATTTATTGACCCTCGGCCGCTGGATGTCATCGGGCAGTTCGTTGATTTCATCTTCCAGCTGGGCCTGCATATCGATGGCGGCGGTATCGATATCCGTCCCCCAGTTGAAGCGGACATAGACGCTGCTTCTGCCTTCCGAGGAGACGGAGGTAAGCTTTTCCACACCGGGGACGGTGGCGGCTATCTCTTCTATGATCTGGGTGACCAACCGCTCCATGACCACCGGACTGGCGCCTTCGTAGCCGGTGCGTATGGAGATGGTCGGCATTTCGATGCTGGGCAGCAGATCGATCTGAAGACGGCTGAAGGCGCTCAGGCCGAGGATGATCACGATCAGGGTGATCATGGAGATGAAAACCGGCCTGCGGACACTGAAATCGGGAAGGTTCACGGCAATACTCCGCCTGCCCCCCCGGGGGCATGATTGTCGGCCGCACCCGCGGCGATACGCACGGAAGAACCGTCTTGTAAAAACTGCTGGCCGAGAGTGACCACCATGCCGCTGAGATTCGAGTTCTTCAGCAGGGTCCGGCCGTAGCTGGTAAATCCCGGTTCCACGGCGAGCCACTCCACGCTGTCGCCGCTTTCCGTCACCCGGAAGAGGCCGGTGGTATTGTCCCGTGTGGTTATGGCTATTTGCGGCACACTGACCACATCGGTCATCTCCTGCAATACGAGGGTGCAGCGGGCGAACATCCCGGGCTTGAGGGTATTATCCGGGTTGGCGACTTCGATCTCGAGTCTGGCCTGCCGCGACGATTCCTGAAATATCGGCGAAATCCGGCTCACCGTACCGGTAAAAACCGTATCGGCAAAGGCATCGGCCCGCACCAGCGCCTGCTGGCCGAGCTGTAGGAGCGGATAATCCTTTTCCGAGACCTGGATGACGACGATAACCGGATCTATTTCGATGATGGAAAAAAGGGGGGTGTTGGCGGCGACGGTATTGCCTTCGTCGGCGAAGCGCTCGGCCACGGTGCGTCTGTTGTCGCCCTGCTCCCACTCCGCCTTGATCCTGGTGTAGTTCAGGCGGATACGGGCGGCCCGAAGAAAGGCCTGCTCCTTCATGACGTTGGCTTCCGCCACTTTAACCGCCGCCTGGGAGGTCAAAAGTGCGGCCTGGGCGGTGTCAAAATCACTTTCCGAGGCAATCCCGCGGCCATAGAGGGTCTCGGTACGCTCCAGTTCCCGGCCGGCTATCTTCAGTCCGCTCCGGGCTTCATCGGCATTGGCCCGGGCTACGGCCAGACGTGCTTCGGCCTCTATTACCGCCTGCTCGAACTCACCGTCTTCCATTTGGGCGACCAGCTGGCCCCGGTCGACCACGTCGGCGACATCGACATAGAGCTGGTCGATGCGGCCGCTGGCCTTCGGGGCCACGGTCATCTGTGCCCGCGGCTCGATAGTGCCGCTGAAAATCCGTTCGAGGTTCAGCCTGCCTCGTGTGACAGCGGCGACCTCAACCGGGACAACGGGATGTTCCGCCGAAACGGCGCTTCTTTCATTTTCACCCGGCGGGGAGCCGAAAAAAAAGAAATAGGCGGCTGCGGCCGCAACTGCTCCAGCCACTGCCCACAGGACTGTGGAAAATTTCACGGACATTGATTTCTATCCCATAGGGTGCGGCAGCATGTGCCGCACCTGTTCTCAATTGATATCCGGTCCATATTTTTCCGTTTCTCCTGCCGATCAGACCCAGCCGAGAGACCGGTTCAATTTTCAAGGTGGTCGGCGAACAGCAGTTCTTCAACGTAGAGCGAGCGGTTGCCTGGATCGGCAAGGTTGAGTTCAAACTGATCATCCGGGGGCAGCTCGGCGCCGTCACGGTCCTGGGTAATCCGCACTTCAGGCCTGTCCAGGGTTGAGCCGACGGCGGTGACAATGCCCCTTGAGCCGTTGGAGATCTCCACCCTGTTGCCCGGAGGATAGAGGCCTATGGCGGTGATAAAGGATGCGAGCAGGGAAGGATGGAATCCCCCTTTGTCGGTGAGCATGATGGAATAGGCCATATGCGGTGTCAGAAGCGGCTTATAGGGGCGCACGGCGGTGAGGGCTTCAAAGGCATCACAGATCTGGAGAAGGGAGGTGAACGGATGACGCACCGCCCATTCAGGCTGGGAGGGGTACCCTGAACCGTCGGCCCTGATATGATGTCCCCAGGCGGCAGCGATATCGAGGGGGGTGGTGTTTTTCTGTCCCAGCAGTATTTCGGCGCCGATTTTGGGGTGCTGCATGATCGCCTCGAATTCCTCGGCGTTTAGCGCTCCCGGTTTGTAGAGTATTTCGTCGGCTATCCGGCTTTTGCCGATGTCATGGAGCAGGCCGGCGGTGCCGATGGCCAGCAGCGCCTCCTCCGGCCATTTGAAGCTGTGGGCGAAAAAGACGCAAAGGGCTGCCACCCGCACCGAGTGGCCGACGGTATAGCTGTCGAAGTCTGGATAGTGAACATGCTGCATCAAGTCGGAGAAGTGGCTGCGGGTAAAATGGAGCATGTATTCGCTGACCGAACGTGTGCTGTCGATGTCTATGTCATTGCCGCCGGCGACATCGCCGTAGGCCTGGGCGACGGTGTCGAACAGTGCCTGATAGATGAGCGTCGGCGAGTGCAGGAAGTCGCCGCTGTCCTGGCCATGCCAGACCGACTGGTGGTCGCGGGTCATGGGGCCGGAAGGGCCGAGATAGCGTTGGGCTATATCGATATTATGGATATTTTTCCGTTCAAACATCTGGCGGGAGAGAGCGAGGCTTTCCGTCGGTTCATGGAGATCGGCGGCCACGTCGAGAAAGGCCTGGAATTCATCGACGGTGGCCTTATCGGTAAAGGAAAAACCGCCGCAGTGGAGTCTGTCGGCAAAACGGATAAGCTGGCGGCCGACAATGCTCGGGCCGATCAGGTTTTTGCCATCGAATACCAGAGTATCGTCGACGATGCCTATGAACAGTTTGTCGATCTTGGCCTCTTTACAGAAATCCCTGTGTTTCTCAATGAAGTCGACGCTGAGCTGTTTGACCTTGGGATGCTTGCTGAAATACAGTTTGCGCGTGGAGATGGTTCTACAGAGAAGTATCAGCAGCGTGTTGAGTTTTTCGTACATGGTCGTTGTGTTTAATGCTTGCCTCTGATATCGGCAAGGGCTTTTTCGGCAGCGCTGCGGCAGGGCGCCGGCCAGTCGGGGATAAAAAGGAGTTTCCTGCCTCCGGCGATCTGTTTGAGCAGTTCCGCCGACCTCTCAGCGGGGAGCTGACCCAGCGCCGCTATACTGCCCTCCACCCATTGTTCCGAACGCCTCTCCTGGGAGAGCAGGGGCAGGTTTTCGGTGATGATCCTGGCGGCGATCTTTTTCAGTGGTGCGCTCAGTGTTTTCTGGAAGGCCTGGCGCAGGTAGGAGTAGAGAAACAGCTTGTGCTCCTGTTGGCTCATGTCGAGCAGCGGCGACACCCCCTTGATCAGCCAGTCGCGCGGATTGCGGCGCAGACCGCCCAGGACCCTCTCCGAGACGTAGCGCTCGATGTCGGTTTTGAGTAAAAAGGCGAACAGCGGAAAACAGGAGGGACTGACCGCGTGAAAGATATCGGAGGCGATTTTGCTTTCCTGGAAGCTTTCGAGGCCTTGCAGCTGCGGCAGGGCCGCCACCATATGTTCATTGGGCATCCGGGCTGCTGTCTGGCAAAGGCTGTGATAGATGATCTTGTCCCTGCTGCTTCCCACCACCAGCAGTTCGTTGACCAGGTGCGGCCATAGAAGTCGGAGGGCCTCCCTGTCGCAGAGTTTGACGATTTGCTGGAACAGCTGCAGGGTACTGGCGTGTGTTGAACGCCGTATCGGTTCGAGAACGAGGTGCAGCGTCGCCGCGAGCCTGGTCTGCTTGCCGCTGCTGGCGATGGCATGCAGACCGCCGCTGAGGATTTTCCACGTCTTTTCGGAGAGCTGCTTGGAAAGGGTCTCCCGCATGAGATACTGCATCCGTATCTGTTTGGACAGCGACTGTTCGAAATGACAGAGCTGGATGAGAATTGACAGTATCTCATTGTCGTGGGAAGAGCGGGATAATTTGGCGAGGATGTCGCTGTTGAGCCGCTGCTTGTCGGCGAAGTTCTGGATCTGGCGGACGTCAACCGCCGGTTTGGCGGGAAAGCTGCGGCGGGTAAGCGTATCTTTTTCGGCACTTTCCAGGGGAGTATCTTCCAGCGGCTTTTTGATTATGGAGATCAGCAGATTGATCGCTTCCCGTGATTTCCTGTCCCGGGTTTCCAGTTCGAGATTTTTGAGAATAGCGGCCAGGGCGTTGATATTGGAATGCGAGGAAGCCAGAAGCCGGCCGTCTTTATCAATATTGCCGCCGCGGACGGCCCGGGCCAGCAGCCTGGCGACATCGTCCCAGGAGGCGTAGGGCAGATCGCTGATGTCGATATCGGTTCTGGTCATCTGCTGCGGCAGATTGTCGAGCAGGGTCCTGCACTTGTGAATCTCTTCATCGCTGAGACCGTGGTCGGCCAGCGATGCGACGAAGGATTCAAGATTGTCGGCCGCCTCGCCGTCGCCTGCGGTCACGCTCTCGGCTCTGGCCAGAAACTCTTTCTGTTCGATGGTGACTGATGGGGGCAGACCGCCCACATCCACCTGAATGAACTGCCTGGAGCTCTGCACCCTGCCCTTGTAGGCGGTCATTTTCCTGACAAAATCGAGTATTTCGGCAGCCGAGATATGTTTGTCGATGGAAATTGCCGAAATGCCCAGGGTTGAGAGCATAAGGTTGAAGTCGCGCACATGCGGCTGGTCTTTGTCCAGCTCTATGTCTTCCACTACCAGGGTGGTGTTGAAAATGCCTATGGTCACCTGCCGTTTGTCCCCCGCCAGTTTCTCCAGCATGTCGAGGAATCGATACGTCGCCTTGTCGAGTATGGCATGACCTGAAGGGTAGTAGAGGCCTATTTTGAAAAGTCTCTGCAGGGAATTCATAAACTCGTCCAGAATTGCCGGGCTGAGTTCCGTTCCGTGGGTATCTGACTCGTCTGTGATCATGGCATGGCAGGGCGAAGGTGAGGAATTGTCGCCAGGGGACAAGCCTGGTTGCGGATTGATAATGATTAAGAATACTGGGTAATAATCAAAAATGTCAATCAAGATATCAATTTGACGTCTTTTGCCGGCAGAACGGCGTGGCGCGGGACCCTGATGGTGGTTACAGGCTCAGGTAGTCGCCATCGTCGGCGATCAGGACCCGGGTGGTCGGTGGAGGCTTGCCGAGGGTGTTCATCTGCTCGAGTTTTTCCCTGGTTTCACGGTTGATGTGCACCAGCGCCAGTAGAGGCAGTTCCAGTTCCCCGGCAAGGAGGAAGCATTCTTCTATGGAGGCGTGCGTCTGCTTAAAAGGCGTAAGGGAGAAGGCCTCGTGGATGACGATATCGCAGCCGCTCATCAACTTTGCCGCCTCCGCCGTCGGCTTGCCGTCGCCGCTGTAATAGAGAGATTTATCCTGCGCCCCCAGACGCAGGCCAAAGGCCGGCTGCGAATGTCGAACCGCCGCACACTGCCAGTCCAGGCCGAAGCGGTGCAGGGTCTTCAGCGGCTCGAGCTGCACGAAGGTCAGCGCGAATTCGATCTTTTCCAGCAGGCCGGGATAGGCGAGTTCGACGGCGGCGGGTATTTTCTGCCGGCATCCGCCGGCGCAGATGATGTGCAGCGGTTCCTGCCGTTTTTCCATGTAGAAAGCGACGATGAGCTGCGGGATGCCGAAGAAGTGATCGCCGTGGAGATGCGAAACCCAGATGCTCGTCAGGGGGCTCTGCCTGTTCTGCAGATAGCCCATGGCACTGCTGAAGCCGCAGTCGAGAAGATGCTCCCGTCCCTGGTATTCGATGAGGACCGAAGTGTTTCTGCGCCGGTGATCGCCTGCCTCGCCGGTACCGATGAAGGTTATTTTCATGGCGTCAGGGTGTCGTAGGGGGTGAGGACTATTTCTGCAAGCAGCTCCTCCGGGTTATGGCCGGCGGCGGCACAAAGGGAGCTCTCCAGGCTGCGGCAGTTTTCGAAATTCTTCCGGATGCGGACCAGTCTGTCCGGCTCCTTCCCGCCGTACCGCTCGAGGATATATTCCAGTCTCTCATCGAGACTGACGATCTCATCGTGGACGACGCGCTTATCGGCATAAAAGATCAGTTCCTTGGCCTCAAAGATCCCCTTTTGGTAGCGTTGCAGGTCGTAGCGACGGAGGCGGACATGCTCCTCGACGATTTCGGCAATTTCAAAAAGACCATGGTGCTGGCAGATTTGCGCACCGACCTCGGCATGATCGCAGTCGTCGCGGAGGCATGGCGTTTTGGCGATGTCATGGAGCAGGGCGCCGGCGGTGACCAGCTGCCGCGGCGGCAGATCGGCGTCCTTGACTGTGCGGGCAAGCCGCGAATGCACCCGTTCCGCCACCCTGGCGACGACAAAGGAATGCCTGCGGATATTGGCCAGCATGGCATGCTCATCCATAAGTCTGAGACAGCGGGCTATGGAAGGGTGTGGGGCAGGCATGAGCTCATCTTTGCCTGCTGCTCAGCTCATGAACGCAGTCGACGGCGAATTTGGCCTGGTCCGGCGGTGTGAACTGATGAATGCCGTGGCCGAGATTGAATATATGCCCATGGGCTGCCGAGGCGTCCTCAAGCAGCCGCTCAATGCGCTGCCGCAATGCCTCTTTGGGGAGCAGCAGGGCAAAGGGGTCGAGGTTTCCCTGCACCGCTTTTCGGCCCACGCGGCGGATGGCGTCGCCGATGTTGATGCGCCAGTCGAGGCCGATGACATCCGCCCCGGTGGTGATGGAAAGGTCGAGAAGGGTGGCGCCGTTGTTGGCAAAATAGATGAGGGGCACGCCGGTCTGGCGGAGTTCATCGAGTATCTTGGTGGCGTAGGGCAGGGCGAATTCCTCGAAGTCGCCGGGGGCGAGTATGCCGGCCCAGGAGTCGAACAGCTGCAGCGCCTGCGCTCCGGCCTCGGCCTGGGCCAGCAGATACCGGCTGGTGGTGGCCGTTATTTTCTCCATGAGTTCATGGAAGAGCGCCGGATTGGTGTACATCATCTTTTTTGTTTCCCAGAACGCCTTGGAAGAGCCGCCCTCGATGAGGTAGGTGGCGCAGGTAAAGGGTGCCCCGGCAAAACCGATGAGGGGAACCGTAAGTTCTTTGCGCAGCAGCCGGATGGTCTCCATGACGAAACCGGTTTTTTCGACGGGGTCGGGTATCGACAGTTTATCCAGCTCCTCCTTGCTCCGCACCGTCTGTAAAAAGACGGGTCCCCTGCCTTCGTGGAACTCCAGTGCAGCCCCCATGGCCTCCATCGGTATGAGAATATCGGAGAAGAGGATGGCGGCGTCCATGTTCAGCCTATCGATGGGCTGCAGCGTCACCTCGACGCAGAGCTCGGGGGTCTTGCAGAGTTCGAGGAAGCTTACCTTGCCCCTGATCTTCTGGTACTCGGGAAGGTATCGTCCCGCCTGGCGCATTATCCAGATGGGGGTGTAGTCGGTTTTTTCGCCGCGGCAGGCTTTGAGAAAGGTATCGTTCATAGCGGTCCTGGTGTTAAGCTGGATTCTTTGTTTTTCTTGCTTTTACAGGTGTATAGCTGCAGTAAGGTTCCTGGGCGAGGTAGTCGCCGCTGACGGCATAGGCGCGTGCCCGGCAGCCGCCGCAGACGCTGACATATTCGCATGCGCCGCAGTTGCCCTTGTAGGACTTGAAATCCCTGAGGCTGAGGAAAAGCTCGGAGTTCTCCCAGATCTGCTTGAGGCCCAGCTGGAAAATGTTGCCTGCCGACTTGGGAAAGTAGGAACAGGGCAGAACCTCGCCGTCGACGTCGATGAGGCAGATGAGCTGTCCGGCAAGGCATCCCTTTGACCCCCCCGTGGAGAATTTGAGATTTCTCCTCTTGAAATCGCTGCCCTCCTCCTTGGCTTTCTGGCGGACGATTCTGTAGTAGTGGGGAGCGCAGGTGGGGCGCATCAACAGTTCGTTTTCCTGCTTTTCCACCTGATAGTGCCAGTCGAGTATCTCGTCATAAATGTCCTCGGGGATCAGTTCCCCCATGATGTCTTCGCCGCGGCCGGTGGGGACGATCATGAACATATACCAGGCCGTGGCCCCAAAACCTTTGACCAGTCTGTAGATATCGGCGATCTCGTGACGGTTGCGGAGGGTAAAGGAGGAGTTGACGAGAAAGGGGATATGGTGTTTCCGGAAGAGCTTGATGGCTTCCATGGTGCCGTCGAAGGCGCCTTTCTGGTTGCGAAAATTGTCATGTGTTTCGGCACTGGCGCCGTCGAGACTGAGCGAGACCATTTTGATGTCGGTCTTTTTGATGCTGCGGCAGACCGCCTCGGTAACCAGTGTGCCGTTGGTTGCCAGACACATGCGCAGGCCCTTCCCGGTGCCGTAGTCGGCGATATCGAAGACATCGTTGCGCAGCAGCGGTTCGCCGCCTGAGAGCACGACCACCGGGCTGGCATAGGCGGTGATGTCGTCGAGGACGTCTTTGGCCTGCTCAAAGCTGAAATCGGGATGGGCGGAAGCTTCCAGCTGGGATGAGGAGCGGCAGTGAACGCAGCTGAGGTTGCAGCGCCTGGTTATTTCCCAGGCAATCCATTTCGGTACAAATTCCATGTGGTATCTCCATAGAGAGGTCGATTGATCCGCCAGAGGTTTTTAGACCATAATGCACCTTTGCTTGAAATCAATCGACGGAGAAGTCTTCCATAGTGGTAACTATATTGTTTTTCCAGGAAATTGGGAAGTTAAAATCGCCGGAAAAGAGCGGTGGGCGACGGCGCTGCAAATGGCGGACTGCTGCTCTGCTGTTCATGTTAGCCTTGAGCACTTGCTCAAGTGATTGTATAGTGGCCGGGGGCAGAGGCCTTTTTCCGTGAGCGGGGCTGGGCATAAAACGCAAAAACAGGAAACATTTCCAGAGCATACCATGGCAAGAATTGTAATATGCGGTTCAGGGGTCTACACACCGCCGCAGGCGATAAGCAATGAGGAGTTGGTGGACTCGTTCAACAGCTATGTGCGCAGCTTCAACCACAGGCATGCCACGGAAATTGCCCGGGGCAGTGTGGCGGCCCTGCAGGAATCCAGTGCCGAATTCATCGAAAAGGCCTCGGGCATCAAAAGCCGCTATGTCCTTGACAGGGAAGGCATCCTCGATCCGGAACGCATGTGTCCGCGGCTGCCGGCCAGGGGACGGGATGAGATGTCCATCCAGTGCGAAATCGGGCTGAAGGCGGCGCGTCAGGCCATGGAAAGGGGAGGCGTCGACGCAGGCGATATCGACGCCGTCATCGTCTCCTGCTCGAACTATGAACGTCCGTATCCGGCCATAGCCGTTGAGGTGCAGCAGGCCCTGGGGATCGAGGGGTTCGCCTTCGACATGAATATAGCCTGTTCATCGGCGACCTTTGGCCTGCAGACGGCGGTGGATTCCATCCATCGCGGCAACGCCCGGGCGGTGCTGGTGGTCAGCCCGGAAATCTGCTCCGGTCATCTCAATTTCCGCGACCGCGACAGCCATTTCATCTTCGGCGATGTTGCCACAGCCTTGCTGGTGGCGCGGGAAGACTGCTGCCGGTCGGATCATGCCTTCGAAGTCGTGGCTACCCGTCTTCTCACCCGGTATTCGACCAATATCTATAACGGTTCCGGCTTTCTCGACCGCACGCGGCCGCCGCAGGAGGAAGCCGGCAGATTGTTTGTTCAGGAAGGCAGAAAGGTCTTCAAGGAAGTCGTGCCGATCGCCACCGGGCTTATCCGCTCGCACTTGCAGGAACACGGCCTGGCCCCTGCCGACATACGGCGGGCCTGGCTGCACCAGGCCAATCTGAACATGAACCAGCTTATTGCCAAGAAGCTGCTGGGGGGCAATGTGTCCGAGGATGTGACGCCGACCATTCTCGATACCTACGCCAACACCGCCTCGGCCGGTTCGGTGATTTGTTTCCACAAACATCATGAGGATCTCCGGGCAGGCGACATAGGCATACTCTGTTCCTTCGGCGCAGGGTATTCTGTAGGCAACGCCATTCTACGGAAACTGGCGTCGCCCTGAGGCAGCGCATGCGGTGTTGATTTACAAACAGGAACCAACGGATAAAAAACGAAATGATTATACAGCCAATCGAGACAAACAGCAGGGAAGGCGCGGAGAAAATCGAAGCTCTGTGCAATCGAATTCAGGGTGCCGACAGCAGCTGCCAGAGCACTGTTGCCGAGATCATCGAGGCGGTGAAGAACCGGGGGGACGAAGCCGTCGTCGACTACTGCCGGCGCTTCGATGCGCCGGGGATGACTATTGCCGCCCTGCAGGTGAGCGCGGAGGAGATGAAAAAGGCCTATGAGAATGTCGAAGATGCCTTTATCGACACCCTGGGCAGAGCCATCGACCGTATCGAAGGTTTTCATCAGAGGGAGATGGAGGATTCCTGGATTCTGACCCGGGAGGACGGCACCATCGTCGGCCGACTCGTACGCCCGGTCGATTCCGCCGGTCTCTATGTTCCCGGCGGCAAGGGGGGCGACACGCCTCTGGTCTCCTCGGTGCTGATGAACGGCATACCGGCCGGCATAGCCGGAGTTGGCCGGCGGGTCATGGTTACGCCTCCCAACGGCGAAGGCGGCGTCGATCCGCATCTGCTTGTGGCGGCCCAGGAAACAGGCATCACCGAGATCTACAAGATCGGCTCCGCCTGGGCCATTGCCGCCCTCGCCTATGGCACGGCAACCGTTCCCCGGGTGGATGTCATAGTCGGGCCCGGAAATCAGTATGTCACCGAGGCCAAGCGGCTGGTGTCGGGCATGGTGCGCATAGACATGATCGCCGGCCCTTCGGAGGTGCTCATCGTCGCCGATGACCAGGCCGATCCGAGCCTGATTGCAGCGGACATGCTGGCGCAGGCGGAGCATGACCCCCAGGCCCTGGCCGTGCTGGTGACCACCAGCGCGACAGTGGCGGCGGCGGTTCCAGAAGAGCTGGAGCGGCAGTTGC
This sequence comes from Desulfopila sp., assembly GCA_041642275.1. Classification (GTDB taxonomy): domain Bacteria; phylum Desulfobacterota; class Desulfobulbia; order Desulfobulbales; family Desulfocapsaceae; genus Desulfopila_A. The sequence goes on from JBEPWT010000019.1 coordinate 26,966, forward strand.
CCGAGCTTTCCCGCGAGGAGATAGCCCGCAAGGCGCTGGAGAGGCACGGTGTCATCCTCGTTGCCGGGGACCTGGAAGAGGCCGTGGAACTGGCCAACGCCGTCGCCATCGAACACCTTGAGCTGATGATCGCCGATCCTTGGTCGCAGATAGGCGCCATCCGCCATGCCGGCGCCATCTTTTTAGGCGACCATACCCCCGAGGCTGCCGGCGATTATTTCGCCGGTCCCAACCATGTTCTGCCGACCATGGGAACGGCCCGCTTCGCCTCGGCGCTCGGCGTGGAGACCTTTCTCAAAAAAAGTTCCGTCATCTCCTACTCGCAGGCGGCACTGGAGGCAGACGGCGAGCATATCCGCCGGCTGGCCGAACTGGAGGGACTCAGCGCCCATGCAGCCTCTGTAGGCAGGCGGCTTGAAAAGTACCGGCGCTAGGCGCAAGGGGGGATCGGTGACGGCCAGGGGCGGCGCCAGGGCGGCGGACAACGGCAGAGCGGAGGCCGGCGAGCTTCTGCGAAAAGGGGCCGATGCCCTGCAGCTCGGTCTCGGCGCGGCCGAGGTCGAGATACTGGCCCGCTACTACGGCGAGCTGCTTCGCTGGAGCGGAAAAATGAATCTGATCGGCAAAAGACAGAAGCCGGAGCAGATTGTCGAAAACCACTTTCTCGATTCCCTCATGCTGTTGCCCATCCTCCGCCAGCCCGGCTGTTCATTGCTCGATGTCGGCACTGGAGCCGGTTTTCCGGGCCTTGTCTGCAAGGCCGTCAGCCCGGCGTTGGAGCTTGTCCTGGTCGAACCGCGGCTCAAGCGAGTCTCCTTCCTCCGGCATGTCCAGCGCAGCTTGAAGCTGGAGGATGTCAGTATTTATGCCGAACGCGTTGAAAATCTCGATCAGGAAAACCTCGGCTGCACGCATGTAACCGGTCGGGCGGTTGCCGAGATTGGCGAATTCGTGACGATGATTGCCGCCGCACTGAACGAGAATACCACGGTTGTCTGTATGAAAGGGCCCAAATGGCGACAGGAACTTGAAGAGGCGGCACCGGCCCTTGCCGCCCAGTCCCTTGCGCTTGAGGGGGTGGACGAAGGCAGGCTTCCCTTCAGCGGCGCCCTGCGCGCCATCCTTACTTTTCGCCGGTCTAAATTTTGATACTGCTGGCCAGATTACCTCGAATCGGGTAATATGACGGATTGTGTTTTTTACACAGTTGCCACCAAAGACTCGATGGAGATACCATGTATAAAATTGCAGTGCTGCCGGGTGACGGCATAGGCCCGGAAGTGATGGCCGAGGCCGTCAGGGTTCTTGAGGCCGCCGCCTCCACCTTCGGTCTGGAGATGGAATACAGCTATGCCGATGTCGGGGGCATAGCCATCGACAACCACGGTTCGGCCCTGCCCGGATCAACCCTTGAACTCTGCGAAAACAGCGATGCCGTGCTCTTCGGTTCCGTCGGCGGACCGCAGTGGGAGAACCTGCCGCCGGAGCAGCAGCCGGAAAGGGCGGCCCTGCTGCCGTTGCGCAAACATTTCGATCTGTTTTGCAATCTGCGACCGGCAAAGGTTTTTTCCTCGCTGGTTTCGGCCTGTCCGCTGCGGGCCGATATCGTCGGTGACGGCTTTGATATCCTCTGCGTGCGGGAGCTGACCTCAGGCATCTATTTCGGTACCCCCAAGGGACGCGAAGGCCAGGGCGAGGATGAGCGGGCCTATGACACCATGGCCTATACTCGTTTCGAGATCAGAAGGATCGCCGAGATGGCCTTCGAGGCGGCGCGTGCGCGAAGAGGCAAGGTTACCTCGGTGGACAAGGCCAATGTTCTCACCACCATGGTCCTCTGGCGCCAGGTCGTCATCGAGGTCGCCGCCGCCTATCCCGATGTCGAGCTCAATCATATCTATGTCGACAATGCCACCATGCAGCTGGTCAAAAACCCCCGGCAGTTCGATGTTCTGCTCTGCGGCAATATGTTCGGCGACATTATTTCCGACGAATCGGCCATGCTCACCGGCTCCATGGGGCTGCTGGCCTCGGCCTCGCTCAACCGGCAAAAATTCGGTCTCTATGAGCCGGCAGGTGGCTCGGCCCCGGATATAGCCGGGAAAAAGATAGCAAACCCCATCGCCCAGATTCTTTCCGCCGCCATGATGCTGCGCTACAGCTTCGGCCAGGAGCAGGCGGCTGCGGCTATTGAAAAGGCGGTGGAGACAACACTTGACAAGGGCCTGCGCACCCCAGATATCGCCGTTGATATCGATGAGGCCGTGGGCACCGAAGCCATGGGCCAGGCCATTGCCGGCGCTCTCTAGCCGGTGCCGGCGGCCAGCCTGCGCAAAAGAGGACGTAGTCATATGAATACCCAGAATGAGACGATGGTGGTGGCAAACGAAGGGTCCACCAGTCTGGCGCGGAGGGTCGCCGAAAGGCTGGGCATAGAGTTTTCTGAGATGATCCGCGAGCGTTTTGCCGACGGCGAGAAATATCACGCCTTTCCCCGGGAAGTGGCCGGCAGGAACCTTGTCATCATTGGTTCGACCCACACCAGCAGCGCCCACCAGGAACTCCTCGACCTCATCCAGGGCGGCATTTACTGGAACGCCTCAAGCGTCAATGTCGTCATTCCCTACCTGGGCTACTCCACCATGGAACGTGCCAAGCCCGGGACGCATGAGATTCCCAAAGGAATAACGCGAACGCGGCAGATTTTCAGGGCCAGGCCGAACTATGTCGCCTTTGTCGATCTGCACTCGGAAGCCGTTCTCCATGCCCATGCCGGTGATATAAGTACCAACCATATCTGGACGGACAGGCTTGCCGTCGACAAGATCAAGAAAAGCGGTCTTGAAAACTATGTTCTCGTCTCTCCTGACTATGGCTTTTCCAAACGGGTGGCGCGGCTGGCAAGTATTCTCGACTGTCCCCATACCGCCGCCGACAAGGACCGCTATGAGCGGGACAAAACCATCGTCAGCCAGGTTTCAAGCGTTGTCAAGGGCAGGACCGCCATCGTCTGCGACGACATGATCCGTACCGGCGGTTCAATTCTACAGACTGCCGAGCGCTGTCTGGAGGCCGGCGCCACGGAGGTGGCGGTAATGGCTACCCACCTGGTAATGGCCGGAGGGGCAAGAAAAAAGTTCGAGAACAGCCCCATTACCAAGGTAATTGGCTCCGATACCTTTCCGGGGCGGAAGAGCGATGCCCTGTTTGACATCTATTCGGTCGCTCCCCTTCTTGCCAGGGTTCTTGCCAAGCATTTGAAATTACGTCCTCAATCTTCTCTTTCCTAGTGCCGCGCCAGCTGCTGTTGTCTTTCGGAGTTATCTCGAAGTACCATGAAAAAGGAAACCGTTGCCAGAATCCTGGGATCGTCGATGCTGTTCAAGAAACTGGGGCCCAGCCAGTTGCGTGCGGCTGCGGATATCTGCACCGTCCATTATCATGACGGCGGCCAGTGGATATACGAACAGGGCGACAGCGGCAGCGATTTCTATGTCCTCGGGGTCGGCGAGGTCGAACTGGTCCTGACCCGCAGGGATGCCAGCACCTCGGTGGTTGGCAGAATCACTCCGGGAGGGCATTTCGGTGAGACCTCGCTTCTCACCGGCAAGCCGCACTCCCTCGGGGCGCGGGCCGTTGGAGATGTCGCCCTGATATGCTTCGAAAAACGTCTTTTTGAACAGG
>JBEPWT010000020.1:0-30252 GCA_041642275.1 Desulfopila sp.
GAAATTTACGTGGGTCTGTGATTTTGCCGCTGACCGCGGCTGCCGCCGCCGAATAGGGGCTCATGAGATGGACCATGCCACCTTTGCCCATGCGGCCGTTGAAGTTGCGGTTGGTTGTCGAGGCGCATACTTCACCTTCGGCGAGAACGCCTGAACTCATGCCGAGACAGGCGCCGCAGGTGGGGTTGAGAACGCAGAAGCCGGCATCCATGAAGACTGCAAGTATTCCTTCTTCAAGGGCTCTGCGGTAGACCTCCGGTGTGGCCGGCGTAACGATCCCCCGAACCCTGCCGGCAAGCTTCCTGCCCCGCAGAATGGCGGCGGCGTCGCGCAAATCCTCTATTCTGCCGTTGGTGCAGGAGCCGATATAGACCTGGTCGACGGGGTCTCCTTCTGCCTCGGCGATATCGACAACCTGGTCGGGTTTGAAACCGACGGTCATCTGCGGCACCAGTGAGTTCACGTCGATGGTGAGAACTTCCTCATACTCGGCGTCCTCGTCGGAGTGCCACCTGCGGAAATCGGCTTCGGCCTCATCAATGGAGGAATAGTCCTCTTTGATAAAAGGCCAGAGATACTCGGCGGTGATCCTGTCGGGCATGCAGATGCCGCTGGTGGCTCCGGCTTCCACCGCCATGTTGCACAGCGTCATTCTCTGGGCCATGTTGAAGCCTTCAACCACCTCTCCGGTGAATTCCATAACCCTGTCGGTGCCGCCGCCCACGGTGATTTTTTTGATGATATGCAAAATGACGTCTTTGGCGGTTACTCCTTTTGACAGCCTGCCCTCGATGATCACGCGCATCGTCTTCGGTTTTCTGAAGGAACAGACGCCCTTGTAAATGCCGACTTCGAGATCCGTGGTGCCGACACCGGCGGCAAAGGCGCCGAAGGCTCCGTGGGTGCAGGTATGGGAGTCTCCCATAATGGCGGTGTAGCCCGGCCGGATAAAGCCCTTTTCAGGGAAAAGTGCGTGGCATACGCCGTTTGCCCCGATGTCGAAGAAGTCGACAATATCGTGGCGTCTGGCCCAGTCGCGGAGAATTTTTCCCTGCATTGCGGTTTTGGAATCCTTGGCCGGGGTAACATGATCAATCACCGCCTTGATTTTGGTGGCATCGAAAACCCGGTCCATGTTCTTTTCCACAAGATCCATTATGGCTATGGGGGTGGTGATCTCATGGCACATAACCACATCGAGATCGAGCACCATATTGTCGGGAGCCGGAGTATCGCGGAGATGGGCGTCAAAAATCTTCTGTGCGATGGTTTTTCCCATTGAAAGTCTCCAGGTAGTAATTTAGCCGGCCCTCGACAATGGAGCAGGCGCAAGCGGCTGCCGCCGTGGATCGGGAGCTTTGTCGATTGCCGGAAAAAGCGCGGCGGCTGAGAAGGGCTGACAATGTACACTAAAAATGCTAAGATTGCCAATTCAAATTCGCTTAGTGCCAAAACCTGTGATGGGAATGCTGCCTTCGGCTGCACCCTCATCGCTTTTTACGTAAGAAAAGGACACTTTATGAAATCTTTCATTTCCGCAGCGACCGGGGCGGCAGTTGCCATGATCATGATCACCGGTGCCGGTCTCATGGATCCCTCGCTGGCATCCCACGGTCTTTCCATAGACGGCTCGCTGAAGTATCAGGAGTCCTTCGATCATTTCGACTATGCCTCGCCTCAGGCACGGAAAGGCGGACAACTGGTTCTGCACGATCTTGGCAGCTTTGACAAAATGAATCCCTATACCCTCAAAGGCCTGGCGCCTCTGGGAGTTGACAGCCTGGTCTTCGAAACGCTGGCTGTGCCGAGCCTTGACGAACCTTTCGCCTACTACGGACTGGTGGCCGAAGACATCGTCGTCGCCGACGATCAGTTGTCCATGACCATAACTATTGACGGAAAAGCCCGCTTTTCCGACGGCAGCGAGATTACCGCCGATGATGTGCTTTTTTCACTGGAGACCATGAAAAGCGACAAGGTTCATCCCCTTTATGCGAAATATTTTCACGATATCGAAAAAGGAACGAGAGTGGACAGACATACCGTCACGTTTGTCTTTGGCCAAAAAAACAGGGAGCTCCCCCTCATCGCCCTGTCCATTCCGGTTTTCTCGAAGGCCTTTTACCAGCAGTATGCCTTTGGCGACAAGGATACACTCATTCCTCCCCTTGGTTCGGGCCCGTATACCGTGGAGAAGATAGTCCAGGGAAAGACCATCGTCTACAAGCGCAACCCCGGCTACTGGGCCAGGGAGAAGAACGTCCGCAAGCACATGTATAATTTCGATGCAATAACCGTAAAATATTACAAGGATCAGACTGTTTCCGTCGAGGCCTTCAAGGCTGGAGAGTTCGATGTTCAATACGTGAATATCGCCAAGCAGTGGGCCCGCGACATGACGGGAGGTAAATTCGAGCGTAATATCATCGCTAAAAAGGAGTTTCCTCACGAAAACAATGCCGGTATGCAGGGCTTCGTGATGAACACCAGAAAACCGCTGTTCAGCGATGTACGCGTGCGCGAAGCCCTGAATCTGGCCTTTGATTTCGAGTGGACCAACGCCTCTTTGTTCTACAATCAGTATACCCGCAACCACTCCTTTTTCAGCAATTCCTACCTGGCGGCCAGAGGATTGCCGCAGGGCCTGGAGCTGTCCTATCTCAACGAATTTCGAGACCAGCTGCCGCCGCGTATCTTCACCACGCCGCTGCAGCCGCCGGTCAATGACGACCCGGGAGACTTCCGCAGACATCTGCGTCAGGCGCAGCACCTTTTGCAAGAAGCCGGCTGGCATATTAAGAACGGACGCCTGGTCAACGACAGAGGCGATCGATTTTCCTTTGAAATTCTGCTGGTTTCCCCCAGTTTCAGCAGGGTCATGGCCCCCTATGTCAACAATCTGAAAAGGCTGGGGATAGAGGCAGAATACCGGGTACTGGACCCCGCCCTGTACAAGGAGAGAATCCAGACTTTTGATTTTGATATGATCGTCAACGTTTTCGGGCAGTCCCAGTCGCCCGGCAACGAGCAGAAAAATTACTGGCATTCGGAGGCTGCGGACACTCCCGGATCCGGCAATGTCGCGGGTGTTCGTTCTGCCGTGGTTGATGCACTGGTAGATAAAATTATTTACGCCTCCACTCAAGAGCAGCTGGTCGCGGCGGTGAAAGCCCTTGACAGGGTATTGTGGTATGACTTTTATGTGGTGCCGAATTGGTACACCGGCGCTCACCGCCTGGCATATTACAGCCGATTCGAGCAGCCTGAGACCCTGCCCAGATTCTATAACTATTTTCAGTTGCTGATGAGCTGGTGGCAGAAGCCGTCTTCCTGAGCTTCCGTACACCGCCGGGCTGCTTTGAGAATAATTCTTAAGCCGTTGTTCTGAGGCGCATTTTCCTTCTTTTTCCTTGACTCGGTTTATTTTTTTTTGATAACCTGTTCTTGAATTGGGCTTCAGTGAATCTTATGTGGGGCCAGGCCGGGATTTGACAGGAGCACTACTGTCGTTACATGGAGGTTGCAGCATGTCAGAACGTGTGAAGGGAAAGGTGAAATGGTTCAATGCCAGCAAGGGGTATGGATTTCTGGAAAGAGAGAACGGAGAAGCCGATGTTTTCGTTCATTTCAGCGCCATCCAGGGGGATGGCTTTCGCAGTCTTGAAGAGGGGGAAGATGTTGAGTTCTCCGTGGCACAAACAGACAAGGGCCTGCAGGCGGAAAATGTAGCAAAAATCAGTTAACCTATGTCTGTCCAGGAATGAGCAATTTTGTTCTAAATCTAGGCGCTCGATAAATTTAACCACAGGCATATACTTGATATTCCGAGGATTAAATTTTGAGAGCAACGACGAGTTAGGGCAAAAGTGCCATTTATGGACAGGCACTAGCTCTGCTTGAATGCGGCACCACTGGAAAGCTCACTTTCACCAGGTGAGCTTTTTCTTTTTCGGCTCCCCCCGAAAGTTTCCGATATATATTCCCCACACGGCAACAGAGCCGAATGGCAGGCAATGCAGCGATGCCAATCGAAGCCTTGGCTGTCGGCGCCGCCGCAACCTCTTTTCATCCTATTTCCTTTCTTTTCCTTTGAAAGTCTGGTATTCATTCCTACCTTGTTGAAATCTTAATGATGATATTGCTTTCACCCATGGAAAAAATCGAGATAGAACTGCCGTCACTTAGTGCAACGCATCGATTTGGCGAACTCCTCGGCAAGGCCGCCATTGCCGGCGACATCATATGTCTTGACGGCGATCTGGGTTCTGGGAAAACCACGCTGACGCAGGCAATCGCTCGGGGCATCCCCATAGACGAGGGCTATTTTGTCAGCAGCCCATCTTTTGCCATCCTCCATGAATATCCAGGGAGGCTGCACCTCTATCACATGGATTTCTACCGGCTGAGAGACGGGGAGGATGTTGTGGAAATAGGGCTGGACGACTATTTTTTCATGGACGGTCTCACCGTAATCGAATGGGCAAAGAGGGCGGAAGAGATCCTTCCCGACCAGAGAATGAGCATAACCTTGATGGGCAATGATGAACAATCCAGAACAGCAGTCTGCAAATACCCTGCGAATCTCTGGGGCCAGCGAATGGCGACAGTGCTTGAAACCTTCACCGGAATGAAATAATGGATGTTTTTGTCGCCCGTCAGCCTATTTTCAACCGCCAAAAAGCCATATTCGCCTATGAACTTCTGTTCCGCAACGGCGAAACCAACAGCTTTCCCGAAATAGATGGCGATACGGCGACCACAAGTCTGCTTTCCTCCTCCTTTTTCACGGTGGGCATCGATGAGATCACCGGCAGCAAACTCGCTTTTATCAATTTCACTGCATCGTTGCTGAAGCAGGGTACCCCACAACTTTTTCCAAGCGATAAGCTTGTCGTTGAAATACTCGAGGATGTCGTCCCCAGCAGGGAGATCGTCGAGGTCTGTAAACGTCTCAAGGAAAAGGGATACCGGCTGGCCCTTGACGACTTCGCGTATGCCGAAAACTACAATGAATTACTGGGAATCTGCGATATCATCAAAGTCGACTTCAGGTTGACCCCTCCGGAGAAGATAGAGAGGCTCTTGATTGATTTGCAGGGGTACGACTGCAAATTGCTGGCCGAGAAAGTCGAAACCTATGACGATTTCCACAGGGCCGAAGCTCTGGGATTCGATTATTTCCAGGGATATTTTTTTTCCAAACCGGAAATACTCAAAAACAAGGACCTCTCGAGTTCCCAGCTGACGATAATGCAGCTCATTTCCCAGATCAACAGTGATTTTTTCGACATATCCGCCCTGGAATCCATAATGGTACAGGATGTCTCTGTCTCGTATAAATTGATTAATTATCTCAATTCGCCGCACTTCGGACGACTGCAGCCGGTGTCTTCGCTGAGACAGGCCATCAGCTTTCTTGGCGAAAAAGACTTCCGACTCTTTGCCACCCTGATAGCTGCCAGCAAACTGACCGATGAAAAGCCTACGGAGCTCATCCGTCTTTCCATTATCCGGGCCAGGTTTCTTGAACTTGCCGCCGGGCAGCTCGGAGAAAACAGCAGTGAGCTTTTCCTGCTCGGTCTCTTTTCCCTGATAGATGCTATTTTGGACAAGAAGATGGAGGAAATACTGGCCAAATTGCCGCTTTCCGAAAAAATCCAGCTGGCACTGGACAAGAAAGAGGGCGCATTGTATCCTTTTTTGCGTTTTATAGAAAGCTACGAGACCGGCAACTGGCTGGCCTTTCAGTTTGTGCGCAGGAAAGTTCCCCTTGAAGACAGAAAAATCATCGAACTCTATATCGAGTCGGTGAGATGGGCCGAGTCCTTCGGGGATCTGCAAAACTGAGAAGAACCAGCTTTTTTCCTTTGGTGTTCCAGCGCCTTTAACGATGTCCGCACCCTGCTGGTCATACATTAACCGTAACTCTACGCCGTATTGCCGCCATGAAAAACCACATCATTGAACTCCATAACTGCCCCAAGACCTTTAACCTCGATCAGGACAAGGCCATCTCCCCGGCGGAAACCGTCGCCCGCTTCCATGCCAGGCTCGAAAGTCTTGACATGAAAATACTCAGCGATGTCAAACGCATTGATAACGGCAGGCTCGATATTCCCGTCTATTTCAGTGTCTGCGGAGAGGACGCCGTCAACGTTATTGGCACCAAGAAGCAGATGGGCAAAGGGGCCTCGCCTGCCCAGGCCAAGGCTTCTGCCTGTATGGAACTGGCGGAGCGTTTTTCCTTTTTCGCCTTTAAAAACGACCACGGAAATTTTCTTACCGGAGACTACGGCTCCATGCGGGCCCAGGGATATCCGGTATTGGATCTGGAATACCTTCTGCTCTCGGTTCATGACAGCAGCACAGACACAGCGACCTTGGAAAAGCTGCTCGCCGACATACCCATGCAGTGGGCATGGGCCACCCACATAGGGGACAGTCGACTGGTTCTCCTGCCTTTTTCCTGGTTTTACGCCATCAACGAGTTCAATGGACCCTCTGCCGGCAACACGGTTGAAGAGGCAGCGCTACAGGGTATTTGCGAGATCGTCGAGCGTCACGTCTGCTCGCTGGTCAGCAGTCGGCGCCTGGCCACCCCGCTCATTGACCCGCAGACGGTGAAGGACCCCGTCGCCAGGGAACTTCTCGACAAGTTCAAAAACAACGGAATACAACTCTATCTCAATGACTTCTCATTGGATACGGGAATTTGTACAGTGGCTGCCCTGGCGGTGGATCCTGCCACTTTTCCGGGAAAAAGTGAAATTGTATTTACCGCCGGCACCACCCCCGATGCCGAAAAGGCGATCATCCGGGCGGTCACGGAAGTTGCGCAACTGGCAGGCGATTTCAACTCGCATTCAAACTATGTCGCTTCCGGGCTGCCGAAACCTCTGTCACTCGAAGAGGTCGATTATGTGATATCTTCCGGTCTCACCACCACCGTCGCCGGGATGGCCGATCTTTCAGACAACGACATCAAGGTGGAAGTTGAGAATTGCATCACCTCCCTGAAAAAGATAGACCTGGATGTTTTCATGATTGACGTCACTCATGAAAAACTCAAGATACCGGCTCTTTACACGGTGATTCCCGGGGCCCATTTCCGTGAACGATCGATGATCCAGTCCGCAGGTCTTTTTGCCGCCAAACTTCTGGTGGAACTGGTCGATGAGCCGCATTTTGTCGAGGACAAACTCAACAGTATGAACACCCTGTTGCCCGACAGCTATTTCATTGAGTTCTACCGGGGCAGGAATCTCTTTAATCTCGGTCTCTACCAGGATGCGCTCGGCTATTTCGAAAAAGCATTGGCCCTGCAGCCCCTGCAGGAAGATCTGCCCTATATACTTTCCTATCAGGGCAACGCCCTTTCCAAGCTGGGTCATTATGACGAGGCCATCGCCGTTCTCAAAAGCGGCTGCCTCGAAGATGATGAACGCCCCGACCTTCACAATCTTCTTGGCGTCTGCTACTTTAAAAAGGAAATGTACACCGAGGCGATAGAGTGTTTTACCAGAGCGGTCGATCTCAATCCGACCTCGGCCATGGATTATGCCAATCTTGGTGTCAACTACTCGCGGCTGGGCAGGGACGAGGAGGCCAAGCAATTTTTCACCCTGGCGCTGACCCTTGACCCGAGCCTCGAATTCGCCAGGGAGTATCTGGAGAGATTAACGGACGCCTCCCGGGATCCGTCCGAAGGATAAAGAAGGTGGCAAAGAGCACTCTGTTTTTCTCGCAGAAACAATTACACTCATTTTTGGCGGCAATTATCGCCTGTGCCCTTGTCTTTTTTCTGCCGCCTGCCGCAGACGGCAGCCAGAACACCGAGCGGCTTAAGAACCTTGCCCAGAAATATTACTACGGGACAGGCGTCACCAAGGATCTGAGCAGGGCGCTCAGGCTCTATCTCGAGGCTGCGGAAAAGGGCGACACCGAAGCACAATATATTGCCGGAGGCATGTATTACAGAGGATTCGGTGCACCGCAGGATCTGCAAAAGGCCTTTACACTGCTCTATGGCGCCGCCGTAGAGGGCAGCAGCACTGCGCAGTCACAGAAACTGCTGGGCCAGTTTTTCCTCACCGGCACCGCCACACCGCAGAATCTTGGCGAAGCCATGAAATGGTATCGACGTGCTGCTGAAAACGGCGACCCGGAGGCCCAAAGTGAACTTGCCTTTCTATATTTTACCGGCCGGGGTGGAGAAAGAGATCTGGAAAAATCCTTCCACTGGTATGAAAAATCAGCTTCTCAGGGTCTTGCCGTGGCCCAGTACAGCCTTGGCATCATGTACTATTCCGGCAGCGGTGCCAATGAAGCAGACATCATCAAAGCCTATGCCTGGATCAGCCTCGCCGCCGCCCAGAACCACGCGGACGCCTCAGCCGCCCGCAGCTATATCGAAGGCCTGTTGTCTGCCGACGAACTTCTTCTTGCCCAGGACTATGCACTACAGCTCTATCGACAGCTCAATGCAGAGTAGCATGCCGGCCGGAGAACCTCTCGGAGTCTGTCGGATAATGCCCTTTTCCCCCATATCTGCGTTATTTCCAGAAAATCAATGCTCGCAATATCAACTATATGGCTGTGCTTGATTTCCTGAAAATGCCTTGATCTGAGAAAAAATGCCTATTATCCGACAGACTCCTCGGCCAATCCGTTTCCGGCAGGGCTTTTTTTTTCTTCTTGATCCGGGTGTGAGGGGATGTACGGGGCCGACACAACAGGCAGAGGTTGAAAACACTTGATAATACAGCTCATGCTCTTTATTATCATGGGGCTTGTGTTGGTATGCAATGCAATACTCGTCTTTTTCTACGGTCTGCAGGCAATAATGATGAGCATCGGCCTTTTTCGCCATGGAGCGACTGTCTCTGTCAATCGCTATGTCGGTTCCACTGAAATAGAGCTCTCACCGGCGGGTATCGCCGAAGTGAGGCGGCAGCAGGCTTTTCTTGCAGCACAAAAGTTTGACAGGATCTTCTGCAGTCCGATGCAGCGGTGCCTCCAGACCTTCAGGCTGTTGCAGTTTCGGCAGGAATGCACCGTCGATGAACGTCTGCGGGAAATCGATTTTGGTGCCTGGGAAGGGCGGACTTTCGAGGAAATAGCCGGCGCACACCCGGATCTGGTGGCGCAGTGGGGGAATAATCCCGATGATTTTGGTTTTCCCCAGGGCGAACGGATCCGTCATTTTTACCGGCGCGTGCAAAATTTCTGCGAGCTTCTGCCGGAGCTGGCGTCTGAGAACATACTCCTAATTACCCATGGAGGGGTCATACGTCACATGATTTGCTTTCTTCTCGGGTTGCCTGCTGCAAACTACCTGTATTTCAAGATCGACACCGCCCATCTTACCACTCTGCAGCTTTACAGTCAGGGGGCGGTCCTTACCGGTCTCAACAGGGGCAGGGAAGATGGCTAGGCTCATATTGGCTACCGGCGGCTGCCGGAGCGGCAAGTCCATGTATGCGCAGACAAGGGCGGAAAATTTGCGCGGCAGCAGGCTGTATATTGCCACCTCTCCAGCCGTCGATCCGGAGATGGATGAGCGCATTGCCCGACACAAACGCCAAAGACAGGGAAGAGGGTGGCAGACCCTTGAGGAAGAACTCAACCTCGAAGAAGCTGTCGCAGCCACCTTTGCAACCGAGATCCTTCTCATCGACTGCCTTACTCTCTGGGTTAACAACGTCCTTTTTTCCCGAAGCAGCCACGGCATGGAAACTACGGAAGAGTACATGGCGAAACGAAGCGCCCTTCTTGCCGATACGTGCAAAACTCATCCCGGCACTGTATTTGCTGTTACAAACGAAGTCGGATCCGGTATTGTTCCGGAATCCGCCGAGACCAGGCTCTACCGGGATCTGGTGGGCAGATGCAACCAGTGCCTCGCCGCCGCCGCCGATGAGGTCGTTCTCGTCAGCTGCGGCATCCCGCTCATCTTGAAAAATGAAAAAAGATAAAATCCTATGAGCTTTCTGCAAAACACCATACAAAAGATTTTCCCCCAGGACACCAGTTACAGAGAACAGGCCAGACAGAGGCTTGAGAGATTGGCCATGCCTCACTGGGCCCTGGGCGATCTCATGGATCTGGCCATTGAACTGGCCGGCATGACCGGCTCGTTAAATCCGCCTGTCCAGCGCAAAGCCGTGGTCACCATGGCGGCAGATCATGGCGTGACCGCCGAGGGTGTCAGCAAATTCCCCAGCGAGGTCACCACGCAGATGGTCTACAATTTCGTCAATGGCGGGGCCGGAATCAACGCCCTTGCCCGGCAGGCCGGGGCCGAAGTTTTTATCGTCGATCTCGGTGTCGACGCCGACCTCAAGAAGCTGGCCGAATCCGGTAAGATACTCAACAAAAAGGTAGGTCTGGGGACGGATAACATCGCCAGGGGACCAGCGATGAGCCATGCCTTGGCCAGGAGGGCTGTGGAGTCTGGTATCGAGGTGGCACAAATGCTCTCACCAAAGTACGATGTGTTCGGCACCGGTGACATGGGCATCGGCAATACCACCTCTTCCACCGCAATCGCTGCGGTAATCACCGGCAAACCGGTTGCCGAACTCACCGGCAGGGGTACCGGGCTCGACGACGACCAACTGCGGCACAAGATCTCGGTCATCGAGAGGGCAATCACCATCAACAATCCCGATCGCCGCAAGGGACTCGATGTGCTGGCCAAGATCGGCGGCTTTGAAATCGGCGGCATTGCAGGCCTCATACTCGGCGCCGCCGCCCAGCGTAAACCAGTGGTGGTCGACGGTTTTATCTCAACGGCGGGCGCCCTGATCGCCTATGCCATAGAGCCGTTCGTCAAGGACTATATCATTTTTTCCCACAAATCGATGGAACCCGGCCATGAGGCCATGCAGGCATATCTCGGCTGCGACAAAGCCCTGCTCGATCTCAACATGCGCCTTGGCGAAGGCACCGGCGGCGCCCTGGCCATGAATCTTCTCGAGGCGGCGGTGGCCATTCTCACGGAAGTGGCGACTTTTGAGGAAGCTGCGGTGGCCGGAGCGGACAAGTAAAATATCCTTGCAGGCGGGCGAATCGATGAAAACCATTCTCAGCAGTTTTCTTGCCGGACTCCGTTTCCTGACCATCTTGCCGATTTCCTGGCAGGCGGAAAAAGACGAGAGCTTTTTCCAAAAGAGCGTCAGCTTCTTCCCTCTGATCGGTCTGTTTATCGGCGCGGCAGGAGGCGGTATCTCCCTTGTTGTCTCAGACATCATACCGCTGCCTCTCCTTGCCGCCGCTCTGCTGCTGTATCTCGGTGCTGTTTCCGGTTTTCTTCATCTGGACGGTTTGGCCGATACGGCCGACGGCTTTTTCAGTGCACGATCCAAAGACCAGATTCTAAAGATCATGCGCGACAGCCGCTCGGGGGCCATGGCGGTAACAACTCTGATCTTCATCCTTCTGCTCAAATTTGCCGCGCTCCTGTCGCTTCCGGCCAGCGGCCTCGCCTGGACCGTTCTTCTCATGCCCGCCGCCGGCAGAGCCGGCATCGTTTTGCAGATGGCATATCTTCCCTATGCCAGAAGGGAAGGGGGCCTGGGACAACTGTTTTACAAGAGATCGAAATGGATGCTGCCGATATTTTCGCTGCTCCTCGTCTTTCTTGCTGCCTCTTTCGTCGGCATTGGCTTTGCGGCTTTTCTGGTGGTCAGCATAATGGCCATCGGCTGGCTTTTCGGCTTCTGGTGCCGGAAAACCATTGGCGGCACCACCGGAGATACGCTGGGCGCAGCCTGTGAACTGACGGAGGCGGCAGCCGCGGCAGCCTGCGCCATCTACTTCAACATGTGAGACGAACCTATGCAGCATACACCTTCGCAGACTGTCGGTACCAGTGGACACGGGGGGAACATTCATCTGCTTGCCCGTAGCGGAGCCGCAGGTGAAATAGTCGATTTCAGTGCCAACATAAATCCGCTCGGTCCCCCGGAATGGCTGCGCCGCACCATCAGCCGCCAAATATCGCAGCTGGTTCACTACCCCGATCCCGACTGCTTTGACTTGACAACAGCCATCGCCTTGCACCACCAGCTCGATGCAGACAGGATAATCGCCGCCAACGGAACAACAGAACTCCTTTATGCCCTGCCTCGAATCATGGGCTGCCTGCGGGCCGTCATTGCCGTCCCTTCCTATATAGATTATCAGAAGGTCATGGAAATACAGGGAATAGAGACTGTTCTCTTCCCCCTGAAAGCCGAAGACGGTTTTCGCCTGGACCCTGAGGCGCTCTCCGAGGTCATACGGGATGGCGATGCCGTTATGCTGGCAACACCGAACAATCCCACCGGTGTTGCCATCGCCGCCGAAACCATAACCAACCTTGCCGCCGCTCATCCTCGCTCATGGTTCATCGTCGATGAAGCTTTTCTTGATTTTGTCGAAGAGGGGACAACGGTTGCCGGCTGCCGGCCAAATGTCATCACCCTCAATTCACTGACCAAATTCTATGCCATTCCCGGCCTGCGTCTTGGCTATGGAACCTTCCCGCCGGAAATAGCCGCCAGGCTTCGGCAGATACTGCCGCCGTGGACCGTAAATACCGTTGCCCAGGCTGTCGGAGCGCGGCTGTTTCGGGACGAAGACTACAGAAAACGAACACTGGCCCTCACGGAAAAGCTGCGGCATGAATTGCTGGCGGAACTGGCGACATTTGCCCAGTTGCAGGTTTATCCGTCGCGGGCAAATTATTTCCTTGTCCGCCTGGTCAAGACGCTGACCGCTCCTGATCTGGCCGCCCGGCTTTTGTCGCAGTCTATCGCCATTCGCGTCTGCAGCAACTACGCCGGCCTTGATGAAAGCTATTTTCGCCTGGCAGTCCGCAGGCGGCAGGACAACCGGCGGCTGATCGATGCCCTGCAGAAGGTTTTGGCCCCCGAGCGTGCCTACGCCAAGAAGGTAAAGCGACGCAGGACTCTGATGATACAGGGGACTTCCTCCAATGCCGGCAAATCGGTTCTTGTTACCGCTCTTTGCAGGATCCTTCTCCAGGACGGACTGCGGGTCGCTCCCTTCAAAGCCCAGAACATGTCTCTCAACTCCTTTGTCACCGATAACGGCCTGGAAATGGGAAGGGCTCAGGTCGTCCAGGCCCAGGCATCGAGACTGGCTCCGGATGTCCGCATGAATCCCGTTCTTCTCAAACCCAACTCCGACGTCGGCAGTCAGGTAGTCGTCGAGGGCAGGCCGGTGGGGAATATGAGCGTCGGCCAGTATGTCGCTTACAAAGACCAGGCAAGGGAGATCGTCTGCCGCAATTTCGACTCTCTGGCGGCTGAATACGATGCGGTCATACTCGAGGGTGCAGGCTCGCCCGGAGAAGTCAACCTCAAGCATCATGACATTGTCAATATGCAAATGGCCCGCCACGCCTCCTCCCCGGTGCTGCTGGTCGGCGATATCGACCGAGGCGGCGTATATGCCTCCTTCATCGGCACCATGGAAGTTCTCGAGGAGTGGGAGAGAGAGCTGGTGGCCGGCTTTGTCGTCAATCGTTTCCGGGGAGACGCCTCTCTTCTCGGCCCGGCGCACAGCTATCTGCAGGAACAGTGCGGCAGGGAGGTGCTGGGAGTTGTTCCCTATATCCACAATATCAACATTCCCGAAGAAGACTCGGTTTCCTTCAGGCAGGGTAAACTCCACAAAAAGAGGCCACGATCGGAGCATGTGGAAATTGCTCTTATCAATCTGCCGCACATTTCAAACTTCACCGATATCGAGCCCTTTCTCGAGGAGCCGGATGTTTACCTGAGGATAGTCGACAGCCTTGATGATCTGGCAGAGCCGGCGGCGATAATTCTGCCCGGCTCCAAGAATGTCATGGGCGATCTGGAGTATCTCGACTCCTCTGGACTGGGCAGGGCGGTGATTGCCAAGGCTCTGTCTGGCTGTGAAATCGTTGGTATCTGCGGAGGTTATCAGATCCTTGGAAAAACAGTGGCCGATCCCTATTCCATCGAATCCGACGGCCAAACCAGGGGAGGACTCGGCCTCCTGGATATATCCACATCACTGGCAAAAGACAAGACGCTCCTTCGCCGGAGCGGCAAACACCGGGAGACCGGTCTAGCCATCTTCGGCTATGAAATCCATCACGGTATCTCCAAGGGTTCCGTCTCGCAGCTGCTCCAGTTCAGCGACGGCTCTGCCTGTGGCGCCGCCCATCCGGAGCTGCCGATATGGGGAGCCTATCTCCACGGCATTTTCGATGCCGATGCCTTTCGCAGATGGTTTATCGATAGTCTTCGGCAAAGGGCGGGACTTGCTCCTCTGGGAAAAATCGCCGCACCCTATAATCTTGAGAAGGCCTATGATAATCTGGCGGACATTGTCCGGCAGTCCATTGACATGAAGGCCATCTACCACTCTCTTGGTCTTTGAGCCCAGAGAGTATGCACAGCAAAGGCCACTCACTGTGATGAAGCTGGAAATATTTATAATCACTGCTATAGTACTTGATCTTATATTCGGAGACCCACGCTGGTATCCGCATCCGGTCAGGCTTATAGGCACACTGGCATCCGCCATGGAGCGAATCTGGCGAAGGGGTATCGCCAATGCCCGGATGGCCGGGGTGTGCACGGTTTTCTCCGTTCTTCTCCTCTCCTGCGGCAGCATGGCGACATTGCTCTGGCTGGCCGCCGAGGTGGTCTGGCTGCAGACCGTTCTCGCCGTCGGCCTGCTCTATTCGCTGATTGCGATCAAGGATTTGCTCAGACACAGCAGGCAGGTGTATGCGTCGCTTCAGCCCGTGGAAAAGATAGAAGAGGCACGAAAACGCCTCGGACATATCGTCGGCAGGGACACCCTGAACCTCGATGGGGCCTCGGTGACGAGGGCCTGTGTTGAAACCGTCGCCGAAAACATGGTCGACGGCATTACCGCCCCTCTGTTCTGGGCCCTGGTCGCCACTCTCTTGTCACCGTTGACCTCCCTGTCGGCGCTATCCATGGCCGCAGTGGGAATGCTCGCCTATAAATGCATCAATACCATGGATTCGATGTTCGGTTATAAAAACACGAGGTACCGGGAATTTGGCTGGTCTGCTGCACGCCTCGACGATCTCGCCAATATACTTCCGGCCCGTCTCAGCGCCTATTTGATAGTTCTGGCAGCATTCATGCTGGGACACAATGGCAGAGAAAGCTTTCGCATATACAGACGTGATCGCTACAACCATTCAAGCCCAAACGCCGGACACCCGGAAGCGGCGGTCGCCGGGGCACTCAACGTCAGACTTGGAGGTCCATCGTCGTATTTCGGCGCTGTTGTCGACAAGCCCTACATAGGTGATGACGGCAGACCTGTTCAGGCAGGCGATATCCTGAAAACGCAGGCTCTTATCCTTACTGCTTCGGCACTTTTTCTTTTTTCGACTTTTCTCTTGAGAAATATTTGCTTTTGGTTAGACTGGGCCCAATGCTGACCGCAGACAGCGGCAGGGGGACAGACGGGCAACCGCATTCCCTTGACCACGGTTCAGACGCAGATGGAAATTCCCCTTAAAAAACGGCCATGCTTGAGGTGACTGCCGCGGCCATCGTGTGATTACTCTTTCGATAACAAAGTTGTATTCTTTTCCATGAAGGTTATCCTATTCATATTCCCCCTGGTAGTGTTTTTGTGGCTTCACTGCGGTCTTGCCCCTGGCGGAGCTCTTGAACACACAGACGATTCTCCAAAATCTCTCAATGGTATGAGCCGATCCCAGAAACAGCATAACAGGGCTAAAGGGCAGCTTCTCTCCAGTCTTTCGCAGGAGGAGCAGGAATGGTACCAGAAGTTTCAAAACGGCCTGATGCTTTTTGCCGGCTGGAAAGAGATATCGGCGGATATTCTCAAGGCTCTGCCGCCAGCCGAGCGGCCCTTGACCGAACAGCTGCTGAAAGATTTGGGTGTTCGTATCGGCACAGAGTGGTCAAAGGACAACAATATCCGCAGGATAGACACCGATCAGCTGCGCAGCTGGGGGGACCGGTTACGCAAAGCCAGACAAAAAGGCGACACCCATCTTTCCCGGACAGTCCAGGCCATATCCACAGAAGTCGATGAGTTGCTCAACCACCCCCGGCGCTCCGGGCAAATCAATAATTCGTGAGTATTCTCCCGGCAGGCGGGGGAACATTACCACACATCTTAAAGCTTGACTTCCTCCGTGGCGAATGCTAGAGATTCGCGCTTATACTTTTTATCGAATTCACCTGGAGGGAACGTATTATGGAACGAACTTTCGCGATAATTAAACCTGACGCCTTTGCCGCCGGCAATGCCGGCAAGATTCTGGCCCGAATATACCAAGAAGGATTCACGGTAAGGGGGCTGAAAAAGCTCTACCTGAGCAAAATTGAGGCGGAGGGTTTCTACCATGTGCACAGAGACAAGCCGTTTTTCGGCGAGCTTACCGATTTCATGAGCAGCGGCCCCTGCATCGTCATGGTCCTGGAGGCGGAGGGCGCCATAGCAAAATGGCGAACACTGATGGGAGCCACCGATCCGCAGAAGGCTGAAGAGGGCACCCTGCGCCGCCAATTCGGCACCTACGTCGGTGAAAACGCCACCCATGGCTCTGATGCTCCGGAAACGGCGGCCTTTGAAATCGGCTACTTCTTCTCCGGACTGGAACTGTTGTAGAAACGGCTGCACCTCAAAATCGACCGATCTCCCGACACGAAAAAAACACATCCTACTCTCGTTTCTTCAGAACCTGGCACTGCAAAACCCCCCTGTGCAGCCTCACCTCAAGCTCCGCCCCTATTTCGACCTGGGCGGAGCTTCTGACAATTTTCCTCCGTTCAGGCTCCGCCTCCTTTGTGCTGACAATTGCATATCCCCGGGAGAGTACTGAAAGAGGGCTGACGGAGTCGAGCAGGGCCGCCTGTCTGCCCAGTATCTGTTCGTTTTTCTGCAAAAGAGATGCCATCCTCCGTATAAGCGTATCTTCGAGGTAATCGAGTTTTTGTCTCTGCAGGTGTATGCGGTGCAGTGGCGACTGGCTGGCAAGGCGGTCAAGAGCGGCTTCGAGCGTTGATTGCATGCGGGACAGGCGACTGGTGATGATGTTTGTCAGGGATGTGGTCTGGTAGTCGAGTCTCAGCTGATGGTTGGCCAGATAGAGATCGAGGCTGCCGATTACCCGCCGCAAACCGCCGACTTTCTCGCCGGCGGCTGTAATTTTACTATATATCAGGTCGATAAGCTGCTTTTTATGAGCCAGAAAGACCTGAGAGAGGCTGTCGTTGTCGGCGATAATTGCCTCAGCGGCCGCGGTAGGGGTATGCAGCGACACATCGGCGCAGAGATCGGCTATGGTGAGGTCGATGTCATGGCCGATTCCTGTAACGACCGGCAGTGGCGAGGCATGAATGGCCCGCGCCGTCTGTTCTTCATTGAAGGCCCAGAGATCTTCGATGGAGCCGCCTCCCCGGATGAGAACAATGAGATCCGCATCTGTCTCCCGAGCCGCTGTCTCTATGGCTCCGGCTATTTCCGAGGATGCGTTCTTTCCCTGAACGGCGACCGGAAGAATTGAAATCCTCCCCCAATAGCGGCGTGTTGTGGCAATTTTGCAAAAATCATGGACGGCGGCGCCCGTTGGGGAGGTTATCAACAACAGGTGTTCGGGAAAGGCAGGGAGAGTTTTTTTGGTCTCGGCAGCAAAAAGTCCCTCTTCGGCGAGCCGGACCTTGAGTTTCTCAAATTCCAGACGCAGGTCGCCCGTCCCGGAAAAATCTATGGTATCTATAAGAATCTGGTACTCACCCCGTGGTTCGTAGATCGACAATCTGCCGTGGCAAATGACGGACTGTCCCTCTTCCAGGTTCTGCCGCAAATATTTCTGTTGTCCCTTGAAGAGCACGGCCCGAATCTGGGCACCGCTGTCTTTGAGGGTAAAATACATGTGGCCGGAATAGGGGATGCGCAGGTTGGATATCTCTCCGCGGATATGAACGAATCGGTAGTGGAGCTCGAGGGTTGAGCGGATTGACCTGGTCAGTTCGGTTACCGTGAGAATACTCATATGGGGCCGCTGTTTGTAATTTTCGAATATGCAAAAAATAAAACTTGATTACGAATAGACAGTCGTCACTCTATATATTATAAAGGAAAATTCAAATCTAAATTTCCCAATACACAGGCGATAACTCAGCATTACGCAGATACGGAGACATAGTGATGGCAGAAAAAAGCGCATTTGAAAAAATTCACGTCGACGAACGTGAAAAAGCCGATCTCGGCGGTGTTCTCGAACAGTTGAACCTGCCTCCTTCGGCTGTGGAGTTCGTTCGTACGCATCAGCGGAGTATCTTCATCGTCCTGGGCATCATCGCCATAACCGTCGTCGTCTGGTCGCTTTACGGCTCCTATGTCGATAAAAGACACAGGGCCGCAAATTCGGCTCTGGCAGCCGCCCAGGACCTTCAAGGAGAAGAAAAAGTGGCAGCGCTTGCAGAGGTTGCCCAAGAGTATGACGGCACGGATTCAGCGAGATGGTCCCAGATCGAACTTGCCCGCCACGCACTGCAGAACAACGAAAAGGCAGAGGCGCGGCAGCAATATGAAAGCATCCGTCAGTCTCTCGATGAGGATGATTCTCTCTTTCCACTGGTGAGCTTTGGCATTGCTCAAACCGAGGAAGCCATGGAAAATTACCACGAGGCGCTTGGGGAGTATCAGCTGCTCAAGAATACCGCCGGCTATGAAGCCATCGGTTATAAGGGCGTAGCCCGAATTTATGAGATCCAGGGGAAAATCGACCAGGCGATCAACCAGTATGAACAGTATCTCGGCACCCTGCGAGCAGATGCCGCCGGTGACGGCGAAAGCGCCTATATTCAGGAAAAACTCAACCGGCTCAAGGCTTCGCTGTGATACGTGTTGATTCGATTACAGCCCTTGCCGAGCAGGTACGGCAGTGGAAAGACAAGCGCTTGACCGTCGGCCTGGTACCTACCATGGGATTTTTTCACGAAGGTCACCTGGCCCTGATGCGTAAAGCGAAAAGCCGGTGCGACAAAACGGTGGTCACCGTTTTCGTCAATCCCCGCCAATTCGGCCCTCAAGAGGATTTGCGGCACTATCCCCGAGACTTTGAAGGAGACGTCGGCAAAGCTCGCCAGCAGGGCGTCGACCTGCTCTTTTCTCCCGATCCGGAGGAGATGTATCCCCAGGGATACCAAACCAGTGTCTCCGTAGCGCATCTTTCCCAGGGACTGTGCGGAGCGAGCAGACCCGGGCATTTCGACGGCGTCGCCACGGTGGTGGCCAAGCTCTTTAACCTCGTTCGGCCTGATATCGCTGTTTTCGGGCAGAAAGATTATCAACAGCTGGCTTTGCTCCAGCAAATGAACAGCGATCTGAATTTCGGTGTGGAAATCATAGCCCACCCCATCGTCAGGGAAGATGACGGACTGGCCATGAGTTCCCGCAACAAATATCTCACCCCGGTCCAGCGTCGGAATGCGGTGTGTCTTTATGCGGCCCTGCAGCATGCCGCCGCATGTATCGCCGAAATGTCATCTCTTCCGGCTTCCGTTCTCGCCGCTGAGGTAAAGAGTAAATTTGTGGGTGTCGACGACTGCGCACTTGATTATGTCGCTGTCGTCGACGCCTGGTCCCTGCAGCCGAAAAAAACCGCAAAACGAGGAGATGTGGTCGCTCTTGCCGCATTTTTTGGCGGCAAGGTGCGACTTATCGACAATATCATGCTCTAGGAGTCCCAGCGTCTCAAACGTATAAGGCAATCATGTTGACAGAAATGTTGAAGGCCAAGCTGCACAGGGCCACAATTACCGAAGCCGATCTCACCTACGAGGGCAGTCTGACCATTGACCGGGATCTGATGGACGCCGTCGGCATCGTTTCTTTTGAAAAGGTCAAGGTCTATAATATCAACAATGGTGAGAGGTTTGACACCTATGCCATAGAAGGCGAGAGGAAATCGGGCGTGATCGGCCTCAATGGGGCTGCTGCGAGAAAGGGCATGGTCGGCGATCTCATTATCATTGCCACCTACGGCCAGTTTACCGAAGATGAGCTTCAAGGATATCACCCCCGGATAGCCTTGATTGACAGCGACAACAGCGTCAAGGAGATGCTGGTAAAATAACACACGCAGGGAGATTTAGATATGCCAGGCTTTGAATTATTCGGTGAAGAAGAAAAGAAAGAAATAGCAGAAGTACTTGAAACCGGAGTCCTTTTCAGATACGAATTTGGTGAGCAGCGCAAAGGTGTATACAAGGTTGCGGAATTTGAGAAGAAATTTGCCGCCTATTGCGGGGCTGCTCACGCCCAGGCAGTCACATCCGGCACTGCCGCCCTGAAAGTTGCCTTAATGGCCCTGGGAGTCGGCCCCGGTGATGAGGTTATTACCCAGGGATTTACCTTTGTCGCCACCTGGGAGGCTATTCTCGATGTCGGCGCCATACCTGTTTTCACCGAGGTTGACGAATCGCTGAATATGGATGTCGACGATTTGAAGCAAAAAATCACCGACAGAACCCGATGCATCATCCCCGTACATATGCTGGGTTCCGCCGCCGATATCGAATCGATCATCGACGTCGCCTGCAGGCACGGTCTGCCGGTACTTGAAGACACAGCTCAGGCAGCTGGAGGTACCGTCGGCGGCAAACACCTCGGCACCTTCGGCAAATGCGGCACCTTTTCCTTTGATGCCGTCAAGACCATGACCACCGGCGAAGGAGGAATGATCATTACCAATGATCAGCAACTGTGGCGAAATATGTCGGAATATCAAGATCATGGTCATGATCATGTTGAAAATCCCGGAGCACGTGGCGGTGAAGGCAGAAACTTCATAGGCTTCAATTACCGGATGATGGAACTGCAGGGGGCAATTGGCCTGGCGCAGTTGGCAAAGCTCGATTTCATGGTGGAACGGCAGAAGGAGCACAAGGCACGCCTGCAGAAAGCCGTCTCGGCCATACCCGGCGCGACTCTGCGCCGCCAAATCGATCCGAAAGGCGACACAGCCACTTTTTTCGCGTTTTTGCTTGCAGATAAAGCGCAGTGTCGAAGAGTCAGCGCCCACCTTGCATCAAAGGGTGTCGGAGCTATTAATTTTTCTGAAAATAGCTGGCATTTCTATCCGCAATGGGAGCATTTACAGACCGGAGCAACGCTGACTGCATCGGGATGGCCATTCAAAACTCCCGAAGGTAAGAGGCGGGTGGTCTACAGTCCCGAGATCCTGCCCCGTTCTGCAGCCATCATGGAGCGCACACTGGTCTATCCCATTGCTATCAACATGGCAGAAGAAAAACTCACCGCCGTGTGCCAGGCGCTTGAATCCGCAGCAGCCCTCTGATCCGTTTCTGCAGGGGAGTCCCACAGCCCGCGGGCATGTGTTTCCCCTGCAGCGCAGCAGACACAGAGATGTCGCCGGCTTATGCAGGATCAACGGTGCCAGCGGCTTCATTGCAGCAATCACCACGGAACGCAGGAGGCAGGTACAGCTCCTCTATTTCCTGTAGAACTTGTGCGAGCCGAACTGATTGACATAACTAAGTTCGGAGGTCCAGAACGGATTGATTTTGTCGAGATGATAGAAGGTTGAGCCCGAGGTTAGATCCTGGGTCTGCAGAGCGACATACACGGAGTGCATGCATCTGAAAAATGCCTGGGGATCATCGGGAAGGTAGGATTTTTTCTGGAATGTCCATGAGAACTGGTAGGGCTGCCGTACAACCTCTTCGATGGACATGTTGTAATTATTCGCCCTATTGAGTGTTACCTGAGCGACCGCCACCTGACCTATCTGTGGTTCCGACCGCGCCTCATGGTATACGTTTAAGGTGAGCCAAAGTATTCCTTCCAGCAATGTCATATCTTCCTCCCTTTCCCTGCTTCCGGCAGGTGCGATGCTGATAACCAGGCACGCTGTCGGCCGCCGCAGGCAATGTTTGCCTCTCGGCAAACGGCTTTTTCACCTTCGCGGCGGCGGGAAAAAACCGCTCATTCTACCAAATGAGCTAAATCTGTCAAGCGTATTCCCCTGTGAACTGCCTTACTAGCTCATATTTTATCCATCCAATTTTTAGATGTCCAATCGGGTGGCGAGAAAAAAAGAAATCCGTCCGGTATCTTCCTGATTATATATGGGATAAAAATTGCACAGGTGAGGGCGATCGCCAGCTGGACGACAGCAGCAGGAGCCCGACACTGGCGGTGAGCCTGAGACGCCGCTGGGGCACCAGGGGAATGTGGAAGGGGAAAATGTAGAGCGCCCCGGAAAATGTAGGGCGCCTAGGGGCGATAAAGAGCCTGCAGCGAATGATGACCGGCACCGGTTATCATAACATCGACAATTTGTCCGACCTGGAGGTGTTGCCGGCAAGGGAGGTGGACTATGTGGTTGGTTCTGGCGCGGCAACGATATTGCTCTCCGGCCATATGTTCAACCATTACTTCAACTTTTTTCCCTATGTGTGCTTTATTACACTCGAGACTGATTTCGTCCTGCCGTTTCTGAAAGCGGCTCAATCTGCTGGCCTTTTCCTCTTCAGACACTTTGTCGGGCAAGGCGCGAGAGGCGGTACCGGGTCTGTCGGAATATTTGAAAGAAAAGGAGGCGTCAAACCGCACGTTCTCCAGAAGCGCCATGGTTTCGGCAAAATCCTCTTCGGTTTCCCCCGGAAAACCGACAATCACATCGGTTGACAGGACTATCTCGGGACAATATCTGCGCAGCCCATCGACCAGCGATTTGTACTTCTCAATTGAATATTTTCTGTTCATTCTCTTGAGTACGGCGTTTGAGCCAGACTGGACCGGGAGATGAAGCTGCGGACAGAGGGGTTCGAGGTCGCGGAAGCACCTCATCAGCTCGTGCGAGAGGTCCTTGGGGTTAGAGGTGGTAAAGCGCAGACGTCGGAGATTTTCGATGCCGGCAATTCGCTCAAGCAGCCGGGGAAATGAGCACGGTGAACCATCGTCGGTGACGATGTTGGTACGACCATAGGAATTGACATTCTGCCCCAGCAGGGTGATCTCCTGGACGCCAGACTGAAGCAAAACTTTAACTTCGTCCTCTATGTCTTTGACTTTCCGCGATACCTCCCTTCCACGAGTATATGGGACCACACAGTAAGTACAGTAGTTGTTGCATCCTTGCATAATGGTCACGAATCTGCTGAAGGCGGTGTCCTGTAATACAGGGGCGTGGTCATCGGGCAAGGAATCCGTGTCGGGTATGAAGCGCGGAATGGCATAGGAGCTGCTGAGATCGACTGCTATTCGCGGACCGTCCTGTCTCTGTGCATCGGCGAGAAGTTCAGGTATATTATAGATGTACTGCGTTCCGGCGACAACATCGACATGGGGCATTTTTTCAACCAGTTTCTGTCCTTCCTGCTGGGCGACGCATCCGGCAACGCAGATTTTGAGCTCAGGCTTCTTTTTTTTCGCCTTGCGCAGATACCCCAAAAGACTCATTACTTTCTGTTCGGCTTTGGCCCGTATGGAACAGGTGTTGAGAATGATAAGGTCGGCATCGTCGATACAATGGGCCTCCAGATAATCGTGCCTGCCAAGAGACTGGGCCATGATCTCCGAGTCGCGCACATTCATCTGACAGCCAAAGGTTTTTATATAGAAAAAACGTGTCATAAATCCAGGGGAGGGCAGGGGGCTCTGTGAAACTAGGTCAGTGGGCAGCTCTCTGGTCATTGCCGTAGGGATTGAGCCGTGGGGCAATGGCTGAAAGCAGCTCGAAAACATCCCGGCGGACTTCACGGGGGTAGCGGATACGTATGATATCCTTCCGGATGCCGCTGCTGGAAAGGATTGCCAGTCCGTCATAGGCCTCGAGGATGAATTTCAGGTAGTAGAATCTCTCCGTTCGAATTTGACAATAGATCTCTTCGAGTTCCAAAACAGTCACCTCAAACGCGCAGCGACGAATCGATATCACCGAACCTCTGACTGTTTTCAGCAAGCAGCGGGGCGACAACCTCCTCGAGGTATTCACTGACCTGCTGTGATGCTCGGCCGGTGAAACCACTATAGTCGGAAACAAGATTTTCCAGTTCGGCGAGGGTGAAGGGAATAGCCTCGTCAGCCGCCAGTCTCAAAAGCAGGTCGTTTTCTTCGCCTTCCTCCTTGACCTGCCTGCCGGCGGCTAAGGAATGTTTTTTAATTTTTTCATGCATCTCCTGCCTGCTGCGTCCTTTTTCCACGGCTGCCATAAGGATCTTTTCCGTCGCCATAAAGGGGAGTTCGGCGCGGAGGTGGCGTTCAATTTGTTTTGGATATACAACCATATCTGATGTGATGTTTATAAATAACTTTAAAACAGCATCGGCCAGCAAGAACCCTTGCGGTATGTCCATTCTCCGGATTGCCGAGTCGTCGAGAGTTCTCTCAAACCATTGATTGGCATAGGTAGCCATAAAATTTGCCGGCAATCCCATAAGCTTGCGGCATAACCCTGTCATTCGCTCAGAGCGCATGGGATTACGTTTATAGGCCATGGCCGATGATCCAGTCTGGTTTTTGGAGAAGGGCTCTTCCTGCATTTTCAAATTGGAAAGGAGACGAAGATCCACGGCGAATTTGTGGGCGGTTGTGGCAATTCCGCAGAGTGCTTCAATGAGTCTGCAATCGTGTTTACGCGTATAGGTCTGGCCGGTGACGCTGAAGGCATCTGCAAACCCGAGCTTTTCAGAGACGAGTTTGTCGAGGCGGCGGACTTTTTCATGATCACCTGCAAAAAGTTCGAGAAAAGTGGCCTGTGTACCGACGGTTCCCTTTGCGCCTCGAGCACGGATTCTGGATATGAAAATATCTATATACTCTAAATCGTTGATGAGGTCTTGAATATAAAGCACATTTCGTTTCCCGACAGTGGTTGGCTGCGCCGCCTGATAATGGGTAAACCCCAGAGTGGCCATGTCTTTGTATGTGTCTGAGAAATGATACAAGTTGCGGATAACCTGCAGCAGTCCCTGGCGGATATATTCGAGTGCGTGACGCTGGATTATGAGATCGGTATTGCAGACAACAAACTGCGAGGTGGCGCCTAGATGAATTATGGGCTCGGCTTTGGGACATTTACGCCCAAATTCATAAACATGGGCCATGACGTCGTGACGGATTTCTTTTTCCTTCCGGGCGGCGGCCTCGTAGTCGATATTCTCGATATTGTTCCGCATCTGGGCAAGCATTTCCTCATCGATCAAGGAATCGAGTCCAAGCTCAAACTGGGCTTCGGCCAATGCCAGCCAGCACTTTCTCCAGGTCGTGAATTTGTACTCATCGGAAAAAAGATACTGCATTTCTCTGCTGGTATAGCGACCGATAAGCGGTTCTTGATATATATCTCGGGTCATCGAGGCTCCAACTATTTCTAGTATTTTTGTCTATAGTACTGTTTGTGTGTTTTTTATGACTCTGCACAGAGCGCATCTCTTATCAGCACAATCGGTGAAAAGCCCGGCAAAGCGTTTTTTTACCATCTTTCCCCAAAAAGAGAAACACCAAAACACCCGCATAGCGCCAGCGTCTCATCGTTAAATAATCCAATGTCGCATAATATATATTATGTATAGTATGTGTATTTTTAATGAAACCAGCAGTGTAAGACGTTCTGTTGCTGATGTGTGGGAGGTTCTGCTTCTGGATGCAGTTTTTCTAGGGGCTGCAGTTGTCTGCGTTTATACGTTTTTCATCTGCCCGTTTATACGTTTTTCATCTGCCGTAGACCTGCCCTGAAAACCTCCCCGGGCATTTGGCATGAGCACACTCCCCACTCCCCAAAGCGGTCTTTTTGGTATTCGATCCTTGCCGATGGTTTTTTTGCTTTGGCTCTATTGCCGATTTCCGTTACGCAGCGTCAACAACCTTCTGCTGAAGTATATTCTTTGAGCAGCAAGCTCAACAGAAGCAGCTAAATCGCCGGAGCAATAGAGTTAAGTAATAGATATTACTAAGATGTTGATGGTGTGATCACAAAATTGAAAAACCACTGCTTCGGTATCAGAACAGGTCGACGAGATGGGCCTGCCATTTTTCCGCTTTTCTGAACCTGGACAGAGAGAATGTGTAAACCATATCGAAGTGAGGCCTCTGGCGGAGCGTATCGGCGAAACGGCCGAATTTGAAGGCAATACAGGGGTTGCTCTCGAATTTGCCGCGTTTTGTCAAACGCAGGTGATCTCCGTTTTTGCCAATCACCTTTATATCCTGCAGGATAATCTTCTTATCAAGAAAAAGAGGTTTTACGTTGCCGACGCCAAAAGGTTCGAGGAGTTGCAGCTGCTCAATCATCGGCCGCTGCAGGACATGCTCAAGCTCCATCTCAAGGTCAATATATGTGGTTTCTGGCGGCCTATAACTGCTCTCAGCAAAAACCAGGGATAAGCGCTTTTTGAGCTCAGCCAGTTTTTCCGGCAGAATGGTAATGCCTGCAGCCATGGGATGGCCGCCGTACTGCAGCAGGAGATCACCGCATCTGCTGAGCAATTGGTATATGTTGACCCCGGGAATCGACCTGGCAGATCCTTTCAGCACCCTTCCCCACTTTTTGTCTTCAACTTCTGCCACCAGAATTGCAGGCCGCAGTGTTCTCTCGACAACCTGTGAAGCGACAATACCAAGCACGCCAATGGAGTGTTCGACCTTCAACAAAGTGCCGAAATGTCCTTCAGGGGGAGAGTCAGGCAATAAACCTAATGTATATTCTAGACATTGGCTGCACTGTTCTTTCCTTTTCTGGTTGAGCAGAGTCAGTTTTCTTGCCTGCTGTGCCGCCTCCCGAAGGTCATCGGTGAGAAAGAGCGCAACAGCCTCGGAGGCCCGGGCGAGTCTGCCGGCGGCATTGATTTTCGGCGCCAGCTGAAAAGCTATGTCCTCTGCGGTTATATTTGGTGAATGGATGTCACTGGCAGCAAGCAGCGCCGCCACCCCTGGACTGGGAGAGGTATTGATCACCTCGAAACCGGCCTTGACAAGCACCCTGTTTCCTCCCTGCAGAGGAGCCATGTCAGCGATTGTTCCTATCGCCACAAGCTCGAGGAGTTCCTTGATATTCGGAAGATCTGCCCGGCCGTTGAAATACCCCTGTTCTTTAAAAAAGGCCCGCATTCCCATTGCCAGATAAAAAGCGATGCCGACACCGGCGATGTCTTTGTTGGCAAAAGCGCAGTTGTGCTGCTTGGGATTGAGTATGGCATCGGCGGCAACCGCTCCGTCGCCGGGCTCATGGTGATCGGTGACGATTACCTGGCATCCCATCTTTTTGGCAAAAAGGACCTCTTCATCGTTGGCAATGCCGCAGTCAACCGTCACCAGAACCATCTTTTCTGAGGGCGTTTCTGCGACCAGGCGTTGAATATGCCGGGTATTGAGCCCATAGCCGTCGGCGAAACGGTCTGGAACGAACCACCTGAACCGCATTCCAAGCATTTTCAGAAACCGCGCCAGCAGACTGGTAGCCGTGACCCCGTCAACGTCATAATCACCCCATATCAGTATTTCCCCGCCGGTCACCGCCGCCCTGTACATGATACGGCATGCCTCGCGCATACCTTTCATGGTCAAGGGATCGTCAAGATCGTGCAGCGTTGGATAGAGATATCTTCGCAATTGATCATTCTCGGATATGCCCCTGTTGGCCAGGAGGTGGATGATCTCCGGGGCAACGCCGAATTCCAGTGCTCTTTCTTTCTGCCTTTCTCCTGATATGTAGGGAAGCGGCATTTTCCAGTATTTGTCGGTGATCGATTTCATCAAGCGGGCCCCTGTCCCTTGCTCTTTCTTTTCCTTCAAGTAACAATTTTACAACAGGCTGTATCTATCTGTTTTCCTGGTGTTGTATTTTTTGTTGCAGCATCGTCTCAGGCAAGGAACCTGTCTATGGCCTCGACGACAGCGGCGGAGTCGGTAACGTCAAACCACTCCAGATCCATTTTTTTAAACCAGGTGAACTGTCGCTTGGCATATCTTCTTGTATCTCGAGCCAATAAAACTTCGGTTTCCTCCAACGATCTGCCGTCCAGCAGATGCTCCAACATATGTCTATAGCCTATTGCCTGCATGGATTTGAGATTCCGGTGGTAGCCCATTGCCAGCAACCGGCTAACCTCCTCCCTCAGCCCCTGTCGCAGCATAGTCGCCGTTCGCCTGTCAATTCTGGCATAGAGGGTTTGGCGCGGACTGTACAGGCCCATTGAAAGAATGTTGGTAAATCTTTTCGCCGGCTGCTTCCTCTGCTGTTCGGCCAAATGGTGGCTCCAGGGTTTATGGGTGCCGTAGTAGATTTCCAGGCCGCGGATGAGCCTGTAGGTGTCGTTGACGTGAATTTTCCGTGCCGATTCTGGATCGACACGGGACAATTCCTCATGAAGCCGAGAGGCTCCATTGCGCACCAGTTTCTGGTGCAGTTCGGCGCGTAAATGCGGAAAACTTTCCCCCTTTTCAAAAAGCCCTTCCGTCAGCGCCCGCAGATAAAGGCCGGTTCCGCCGGTTATCAGGGGTATCCTGTGGCGCCTCTGGATACTCTTGATCGCCTGCAGGGCATCACGCACGTAACTGCTGGCATCATAGGGTGTATCGGGGTCGATTATATCGATCAGGTGATGAGGAATGCTGCTTCTCTCCTCCGCTGACGCCTTGGCCGTACCGACATCCATATGACGATAGACCTGCATCGAATCGAGGCTGACAATCTCGCAACTATACCGTTTGCCTATATCCAGGGACAAGGCGGTCTTGCCCACGGCGGTAGGGCCGACGAGAACGATGACAGGTGCACTTATCGGAGTGGGTGAAAGGGCCATGTCTAAAATGTCACATAAGCTCGCAGGTGTTCTTTTTTCTTTGCGCCGATACCTTTTACCTTCACCAGGTCATCGGCGCTGTCAAAGCTGCCCTCGGCCATTCTGGTCTTCAAGATCTCTGTTGCCGTCGAAGGTCCGACCCCCGGAATGGTGAGCAGCAGTTCATAGTCCGATTCGTTGATGGGAATAGGCTGAAAAAAAAGAGGTTTCAAACGAGGCGGCGGCTCAGGTGTTTCTCCTGTGTCGGTATGCTCTCCGGTCTTTTCGGTGACGACGATGGTCTTGCCGTTCCAGCGCGGAACAGAGACCGCACTGTTTTCGTGCGAAATGGCAAAGACCGGTACACCCTCCCGCCTGGCGGTTAAGAGAAGGATGGCCACTCCCAGCATCAGGAGAATGATGATTTTCACTTTTGTCATTGCGCGGGAACCCGGAGGATCTGCAAAATTACTCATGGCCGATGCTGCTGCAACCGCAGTGAAGTACAATTCGACGGGAAAATCCCAGGACAAGGAGCATCATTTCGCGCCATGATCCGCCGAAGATCTGGCAAGATGAGGGCTTATCCCAGACGACGAAGATCGAGGCTGTTTTTTTTGTTGTGTTCTCATGTCCAGCCCGGTATAAAAAGCTTCTTTTTATCACAGTTGCCGCCGAAAATCATCCATGTCTGTATCAAAAGCCTTCAATATAGTTTTAGTGGAACCGGAAATCCCTCCAAACACCGGTTCAATCGCCCGCCTTTGCGGGGCAACCGACTCCATTCTCCACCTTGTGCACCCTCTGGGCTTTTCTACAGAGGACAAACATCTCCGACGTGCCGGCCTCGATTACTGGCAGTATGTGCAGATCGTCCACTGGAGAAGCGTCGATGAATTCCTCGGCCAGCAGGATGAACGCAGACTTCATTTCTTTACAACAAAATCCGACAGGGCTTACACCACGGTCTGTTACTCGCCCGGGGATTTCTTCGTTTTTGGCAAGGAAACACAAGGCTTGCCCGAAGAGATGCTGCGACTTTACAAAGACAGATGCCGCACCCTGCCGATGACAAATGCCCGTATACGCAGCCTCAACCTTGCAATGACGGCGGGGATAGTATTATATGAGGCGATTCGACAGCAAAACTGACGGTAGCATTGATACCGAAACCGGCACCGCCTGTTGCCGCACAACAGAAAACCGCCACCTACAACCCTTAGCGAGGAGATCCGATACATGGATGAAAGAATCTTCAACTTCAGTCCGGGGCCCGCGGCCTTACCGCTGGAAGTTCTGAAAAAGGCATCTGCAGATGTTATTAATTTCGATCGTTCCGGCATAGGCATCTGTGAGATAAGTCACAGGTCCAAAGAATTCATGCGTGTTGCTGCCGAAGCGGAAAGCCTGCTGCGAGAACTCCTTGAAATACCAGATA